>JAQIDF010000372.1 GCA_027858145.1 Prolixibacteraceae bacterium
ACTGAAAACGACTTGGTAAGCGAACGCACAACAATGAGGTTAGAATATTTTTGAGTTAGTGGTATTGCCGATTCAAATCCTTCGCATAAATCGGCATAGGCTTCATCTATAATGAATAAAGTGTTGTGATAGTGCTGGCAAAGTTTATCTATTTCGTTTGCTGATGTTGTTTCTCCATCGGGATTGTTGGGGTTGCCAATCCAGATCAGGCTGTTTTTTTTTAGTGAATTTTCAGTGAGAACAGAGCCTTTTTCAATATTGTGGCCAAATTGTTTACACGCATCTTCGTATTCGCTGAACGAAGGGATACGTATAAACGACTTCATTCCACCGAATGTATGGGCAATAAGATAAAAAGCCTCGGTTGAACCGTTGCAGGCCAGTAGGTTTTCTTTTTTAATGTGGTGGTACTTGGCAATGGCTTCTAAAAAAATGTTTGCCTCTGGATCGGGGTAGTTATGAAGGCTATCAAGTTTGCTCTTCAAAAAATCGAATAATTGCCCGGCCACAACACCGTTGCTTATGTTGGTACTAAAATCGGCTGTGATGGTTCGATTGTAAGCGTACTGGTCGTTTCCGTGTCCGTTTATCATTGTTTAGTTGTTATCGTCGAGATTCTCAAAGTTTAATTATTATTTTTAATGAGATTTTTGATTTTATGATGTTTGGTTTTTTTTATTTATAGATATCTTTTGGGGATGTCTATTGTCTCACGTCTGAAATCTAATCATCTCTTTTGTATATCATTTCCAAATTACTGTTTTCCCGTACATGCTGGGCTAGTTTGTTAAACTGCTCTTCTTTAAATGCTTCGTAGTCAAATTCTGTTGTTGTCTTGTTAAAGGTCTTCAATAGTTCGTTAACAACAAGCTGGTTGTCGAAAATGCCATGAATATAAGTTCCCCAGGTTTTGTTGTTGAGGTAATATCCATCGTTGCCTTTGTTTTGTATATTGCACAGGGGCGATATGTGCTCAAAAGCAGTTTCGCCCATGTGAATTTCGTATCCTTTGCAAAGTTCGGGATTATCACGAAAAGTGAAGGTGCATTGCTCGCTTGTTTTTTCGCCTTTCAGTGTTGTATGAATGGGCAAAATTCCTAAGCCGGGTATGCTGGCAATATTGCCTTCAACGCCATTGGGGTCGTTTACCGAAAGTCCCATCATTTGGTAGCCACCGCAAATACCATAAACAGCTTTCCCTATTTGTTGTGCTTTGATAACAGCTTTTGCCAGCCCCGTTTCGCGTAGGTGCATTAAGTCTGAAATAGTATTTTTTGAGCCGGGAATGATGACTACATCCGCTTTTTCAACTTCTGAGGGATTTGCCGTGTAAAAAAGGTGCACATCAGCTTGTTGTTCCAGGTTGTTGAAATCGGTAAAGTTGCTCATGTGCTTTAACAATACCACGGCAATGTTGACCATACTGCTTTGGGCATGTTTTTGTTTGATGTCGATAACCACCGAGTCTTCGTCTTCAATATAGATATCGCGAAAGTAGGGGATAACTGCCACAACCGGGATGCCGGTAATATCTTCAAGCATTTTACGTCCATCTTCAAAAAGCCGTATGTCGCCCCTGAATTTGTTAATGACAATGCCTTTAACCAATTCTCGTTCGTCGGGTGGCAGTAGCTCCAAGGTTCCGTAAACACTGCCAAACACACCGCCACGGTCAATGTCGGCTATTAGGTACACATCGGCCTGTACGGCTTTGGCTACCCGCATATTCACAATATCGCGATCGTGCAGGTTAAGTTCCGAAATGCTGCCGGCACCTTCAATTACAATGGGGTTGTATTTTTCGGCCAAGCGTTGATAGGCTTTCATGGCTTCGGCAAACAGGTAATCGCGGTCGGTGTGATTAAAATAGTCGAGCGCTGATTGGTTGCCAATGGGCTTACCGTTTAGCACCACCTGCGATTTCATATCACCGGTAGGTTTGAGCAAAATGGGATTCATATCGGCGCTGCACGGGATGCTGCAAGCTTCGGCCTGCACGGCTTGTGCCCGTCCCAGCTCAAGCCCGTCGGGCGAAGCATAGCTGTTAAGTGACATGTTTTGTGCCTTAAACGGGGCAGGTGAATAGCCATCCTGCTTAAAAATTCGGCAAAAAGCTGCATTGATAACCGATTTTCCCACGTCGGAACCGGTGCCGACAAACATGATGGGTTTTAGTTTTTTAGT
>JAQIDF010000453.1 GCA_027858145.1 Prolixibacteraceae bacterium
CAGGGGCAGTCGGTGGAGAGTTGTATCATCACCGAGTTTTATAAAAAGAAAGGCGACACGGTAAACGTGGGCGATTTGTTGTTTGCTTACGAAACCGACAAAGCTTCTTTTGAAGAGGAATCGCAGTATGAAGGAACAATTCTGGATGTTTTCTATGATGAAGGCGACGAAGTGCCGGTGTTGGAAAATGTACTGGTTGTTGGCAATGAAGGAGAAAATGTGGATGAATTTCGTCCGGGTGGCGAAAAAGATGAGGCTGAGGTTAAGGCTTCCCGGCAAGCCGGGACTTCGACTTCGTCTCAGGAGGTTGAGGATAAAAATGAGCAAACGGCTTCTGAAGCTGCACCCAAAGCAGCAACTGCTAAAGCCGAAGCTGTTGGATTTGTGTCTCCACGTGCTAAAAATGCTGCCGAAGACAAAGGTGTTGATGCAACATCACTCGAAGGAAGTGGTCCCAAAGGCCGCGTAATTGAACGCGATGTAATGGAAGCGGCTGAAAAGATGCCAAAGATGAGCCCGCTGGCTAAGAAAATGGCTAAAGAAGATGCTTCGCTCAATGCTGAGCAGGGTAGTGGATTGGCCGGAACAGTGAAAGGTGGCGATCTGGCTGCCGGAAACCCGGTTTATGGTACCGATTTCGAAGTGAAGCCACTTTCAAATATGCGTAAGCTTATTGCAAAAGCGATGCATGCTTCATTGCAGAATTCGGCACAGCTCACCCACCATTTGGGCGCTGATGCCCGCAACATTCTGGCCATACGTAAAAAAGTTAAAGCTGCTATGGCCGAAGGGTATCCTACCAATATTACCCTGAACGACATGGTTTGTTTTGCAACCATCAAAGCACTGAAAAAATTCCCGCAGGTGAATGCGCATTTTATGGGCGAGAGTGTGAAGTATTTCAACAAAGTACATTTCGGATTGGCTGTTGATACTGAACGCGGCCTGATGGTGCCAACCATTAAAAATGCCGATGATTTATCGATTCAGGGACTTGCCGGTCAGTTTAAAGAGGTGGCAGAGGCATGCCGCAAAGGAAGCATCGACCCTGATTTGCTTTCACCCGAGGCAGCTTCGTTTACAGTATCGAACCTTGGGAACTACGGAGTAGAAATATTTACACCGGTAATCAACCTGCCACAGGCAGCAATTCTGGGTGTAAATACCATTGTGCCCCGCCCAAAAGACCTTGGCGACGGTGTTTATGGTTTTGTTCCCTACATAGGGCTCAGCCTCACATACGACCACCGCGCTCTTGACGGCGGCGAGGCAACCCGCTTTGTAAAGCAGGTAGCTATTGAAATTGAGAATTTGGAAATTAATTTATAAAAGTCATTAGTCATTAAGTCATTAGTCATTTGTAAATGGCAAAAAACTAATGACTCAATGACTGATAAACTGATGACTAAAATTAGAAAAATGAGTAGTTCAAATAATATTAAACAAGGCTTATCTTCTGCGGACAGCTACGATTTGGCCATTATCGGTGGCGGACCGGCCGGATACGTTGCAGCTGAACGTGCCGGGGCTAAAGGCCTCAAAGTGGTTCTTTTTGAAAAGAAGGATCTTGGCGGTGTATGCCTGAATGAAGGATGCATCCCAACCAAAACTTTGCTGTACAGTGCCAAACTGTATGACCATGCAGTTGATGGAGGCAAATATGGAGTTAATGCAAGTGATGTGTCGTTTGATTTTAAAAAAATGATGGCACGTAAAAACAAAGTGGTAAAGAAACTTGTCGGCGGCGTGGGCATGAAAATGAAGGCCCACAAAGTGGAAACAGTTAACGGCGAAGCATATATTCAAAGCCGTTCATCCGAAGGGGTGAAAATTGCCTCCAACGGAAAGCTCTTTACAGCTAAAAATACCTTGATAAGTACTGGTTCCGAGGCTTTTGTGCCACCAATCCCGGGGCTCGATACTTCAAGCGACATAATTGTAACCAATCGCGAAATTCTTGAACTGAAAGAAAAACCGGAATCGTTGGTTGTAATTGGTGGTGGCGTAATCGGGATGGAGTTTGCCAGTATTTTTAACTCGCTGGGAACGAAAGTAACCATTGTTGAAATGCTGCCCGAAATTCTTACCGGTATGGATAAGGAGATGAGCAAGATGTTGCGCGGGCAGTATGCCAAAAAAGGTATTGATTTCAATCTTTCGGCTAAAGTCACAGAAGTGAAAGGAAATGAAGTTGTTTTTGAGAAAGACGGAAAGCAACACAGTGTTAAAGGCGATAAAATTTTGGTGAGTGTTGGTCGCCGTGCGGTAACCAAAGGTTACGGATTGGAAAATATTGGAGTAGAGCTCTTCAAAGGCGGAATTAAGGTTGACGAAAAAATGCGTACCAACATTCCTAACGTATATGCAGCGGGAGATGTTACTGGTTTCTCCTTGCTGGCACACACTGCCAGTCGTGAAGGCGAAGTTGTAGTAAATAACCTGACAGGGCGT
>JAQIDF010000495.1 GCA_027858145.1 Prolixibacteraceae bacterium
ATTGACACGTAATATTGATGACTTTTCAGAAAGTTCACTGAAAGTATTAACTCCGAAAGCTTTCATAAGTACAGTAAGTCGATAAGTATACAAGTACTATCATGGAATACGACCAATTGAAGCTAAGCAAGCAGATTTGTTTTCCCGGTTTATTATTTATTTGATTACCTACTGAAAGGTATTATATTTGTTGTGCTATAATTTAAGGGGACAAAAACACATCTTTTTTTAAAAATATTCAAATGAAGAAAATAATCATTTTTCCTATACTATCTTTTTTTCTGCTTATATCAGGAGTCAACGTTAATGCACAAGGTGTGCATGACCAGACAATGAAGTTTGGGCGATTGTTAAGGCTTATCGATAGTTATTATGTTGATTCAACGAATACTGAAGAGTTAGCCGAAACAGCTATTGTTAAAATGTTAGCTGAACTTGACCCGCACTCGGTTTACATTTCGAAAGAAGAAGTAGAGAAAATGAATGAACCATTAAAGGGAAGCTTTGAAGGTATTGGTATATCGTTCAATATTTTACGTGACACATTAATGGTTGTACAAACCATTCCGGGTGGCCCTTCTGAGGAAGTTGGCTTACAAGCCGGTGACCGTATTATTGAAATTGACGGAGAAAATGTTGCGGGGGTTGACCTTACAAACCAAATGGTATTTGATCGTTTGCGGGGGGAGAAAGGGACGCTTGTAACGGTATCTATACTTCGAAGGGGAGAAGATGAATTGTTGGAATTTGAAATTATCAGGGATAAAATACCTATTTATAGTTTAGATGCTTCGTATATGCTTGATAAAACTACAGGTTATATTAAGCTTAACCGTTTCTCGGCAACAACCACCGAAGAGTTTGTTACCGCAATAAATGAGTTGAAAGCTGATAACAAAGTAGAGAGTCTTGTTCTCGACTTGAGAGGTAATGGAGGGGGGTATCTGAAAGCTGCCCATCAAATATCTGATCAGTTTCTTGAAGCAGGACGTATGATTGTTTATACAAAAGGATTGAACAACCCCAGAAAAGATTATATGGCTTCTTTTAATGGTGAGTTTGAAAATGGTAAGCTGGTTGTTTTAATTGATGGTGGTTCTGCTTCAGCTAGCGAAATTGTTTCGGGAGCAGTTCAGGACTGGGATCGTGGTATTATTATCGGTCGACGCTCGTTTGGTAAAGGTTTGGTGCAACAGCCTTATTATCTGACCGACGGCTCGGTAGTTCGATTGACCACGGCTCATTATTATACTCCAAGTGGCCGTTGCATTCAAAAACCTTACAATAATGGTGTTGATGAATATAAGCACGAATATCTTGACCGGCTTGAACGTGGCGAGCTTTTTAATGCTGATAGTATTGAGTTTGACGTGTCATTGAAATACTCAACATTGGTTAATAACCGTACTGTTTATGGTAGCGGGGGTGTAATTCCCGATATATTTATTCCGATGGATACTTCGAGAAACTATAGTTATTATAACCGGTTAATCCGCAAAAGGGTAGTGTATCAGTTTGTGCTCGACTATGTTGATCACCACCGGGATGATCTTGCCGCAGAATATCCAGATTTTGAATCATTCAATAATAATTTTGAAATCAGTGACGAGATGCTTGAGGATCTCTGGGAAACCGGCGATAAAAGAGGTATTGAAAGAGATGAAGAATCATTTGACTTTATATATGATCATGCCAGGCGTCATTTAAAAGCTTTAATTGCCCGCGATTTGTGGAATTCGAGTGAGTTCTATGAAATTATTAATGGCGATGATGAAGAAATTATTGAAGCATTGGATGTAATCAATAACTATGATAAATACAACTCAATTTTAGAGGGCAAAGATAATGAATAGTATTGTTATCGACTGGTTTATTCTTAATTGGGTTGAAATACTTGGTACATTATTAGGAATCGGTTATGTGTTGTTATCTGTAAAACAGAACATTCTGACCTGGGCACTCGGATTGGCTACATCGCTTTTATATATTTACGTGTTTTATGTCTCTAAGTTTTATGCCGATATGGCCTTGCAGTTTTATTATGTATGGATTAGCATATATGGATGGATAATTTGGACAAAAGGTAAACAGACGAGTCATGGCCGTGAAAAATTACAGGTAACAAACGTATCTCAAAAATTAGTAGTGCATCTTGCTGCAATTTCAATACTACTTTGGCTTGCTATTTATATTGTGTTGATAAATTTCACCGATTCGCCCGTGCCATTGGGTGATGCTTTTACAACTGCATTTAGTATCGTGGCAACATGGATGCTGGCCCGTAAAATTATTGAACACTGGTTAATTTGGATTGTCGTAGATATTGTTTCAATCGGACTTTATATTTATAAAGGATTATATCCTACTACAGTATTGTTTGTTGTTTATACCTCTGTTGCTGTATGGGGCTATATAGAATGGCGTAAAGATATGTTGAATGAAACAACAAATTAAAATTGTACTAACCGGAGCCGAATCGACAGGGAAGAGTACTCTGTCTGAAAAACTTGCCTCGCATTTTGAAGGTAGGTGGATACCTGAACTGGCTCGTGATTATGTGCAGAAAATCGATCATCATTACACTTATGAGGATGTTGAAACAATAGCCCGACAACAAATAGAAGAAGAGAAAAATATAACTAGTCCAAATCAGTTAATATTTTTTGATACCTGGTTAATTATTACCAAAGTATGGTTCGATTTTGTTTTTGGTAAGCACCCGGTTTGGCTTCATGAAGCCATAAGAAATTCCGATATTGATATGTTTTTGTTGTGCGATATTGATATGCCCTGGATTCCTGATCCTTTACGTGAAAATGGAGGTAAAAATCGAATTAAATTGCATGAAATATATCAGTCAGAGTTGAAAGCATATGGTTTCAACTATATTGTGATTAAGGGTGAAGGAGAAGAAAGGATGAAAAACGCGATAGATGTTGTTAATCGTTTTATCGTAAAAAATATAAGTTATGAAGATTGTTGCTGATGATAAAATTCCATATTTGAAAGGTGCTCTGGAGACTTTTGCCGAAGTGAAATATCTTCCCGGTAAAGATACAACCCCTGAAGTTGTAAAAGATGCCGACGCAATAATAACCCGTACCCGAACGAAATGTAACGAGGGTCTACTGTCCGGGTCAACTGTGAAAATGATAGCTACAGCAACTATTGGTTACGACCATATCGATACCGGATATTGTGAAGCCAATGGCATTGAATGGACCAATGCGCCAGGTTGCAACAGTTGGTCGGTGGCACAATACATTATGGCAGCCTTGCATCATATGGCCAATCAACGTAAACTTGAGCTTTCAAATATGACAATCGGGGTGATTGGTGCCGGAAATGTTGGCTCAAAGGTAGCTAAGCTTTGTGAGCTCATAGGGATGAACGTGTTGGTTAACGACCCGCCGCGGCAGCGAAAAGAGGGTGGCGATAGCTTTGTTTCGATAGAAGAAATACAAAATCAGGCAGATATTATCACATTCCATACACCGCTTTTGCGTGAAGGAATTGATAAAACCTATCATTTGTTCGACTATGACTTTCTTAAAAAGTGTAAAGATGACTTTGTTTTTATAAATTCTTCTCGTGGAGAAGTAATGAATACTTCGGCTGTTAAGGATGGTATGAAAAGCGGTAAAATTTTGGAAGCAATTATTGATTGCTGGGAGAATGAGCCTGATATTGACCGGGAATTGCTTGATATGTCATTTATCTCAACCCCGCATATTGCAGGTTACTCAAAAGATGGCAAAGCCAATGGCACCAGCATGAGCGTGCAGGCTATAAGCCGTAAATTTAACCTGGGAATTGATAACTGGCAATGCAAAAATGTTGAATTACCCGAGCATACAACCATTGAAATTGACGGGGAAGGGAAAACCACTCAGCAAATTATATCAGAAGCTGTTTTATTCACATATCCGATATGGCTTGACAGTAAAAAGCTGAAAGAATCTCCTGAAACATTTGAGAAACAACGTGGCGACTATCCGATAAGGCGTGAGTTTCCGGTGTTCACTGTTCGTTTAACCAATGTAGATCAGAATACATTAAGGATGTTGCAACATCTTGGATTTAATATTGCATAAAAAAGGGACAGGCTAACAATTTGTCTATTGTCTCATGTCTAAAATCTAACGATCTATTGTTATTCTTCATCACCCTCTATCAGCATTTCAAAACCGTCATATTTGTTTTTGTTGTCTTGTTTTTTTGGCTTAGCATCATCCAACTGGCGTAATTTGTAATGGTGGTGTGGTTTGTATTTCATCGACCAAATGAATGGTACCCAAAAGAAAAAACCGCCTATTATTGCACCAACATCTGCTTCTTCATCGCGGCATATTGAGTTATACAATGTTTGATAACCTTCTTTTTCCATCCGTAAAGTTGTGCACGAAAACATAGGCTTCGTGTCGGTCATGGCATATGGGGTTTGGCCAACCGATTCTCCGTCGAGGTACAAGTCAGCACCTGTGGGGGTTGATTCAATATAAGTTGTACTGGAACAACTTGTTACGGCAATCAATAGGGCAAAGAAGATTGATAAGAGTTTTAAGCTGCAAGTAGATTTATTCATGACTTTTTGGTTTTGATTTTTGAATGTTTATTTAGAACAAAAATAATACCATTTAACAATATAGACTACATTAAAACCCATTTTTTTGCAGCTTCTAAAGTACTGAAAGGTTTTGACTGATAACCTCTGTCTTTATATTCTACTAATGTAGGAATTACCATGTCTTTAGGGTCAATAGTAATAATTGCAATCCGGTGTCCTCCAAATGTGTTGATATTTGATTGGTAAAAGTTTGCAATTTTCTTGTGTTCATCAGGCGACATGTCAAATGTTGCGTTTCGATAGTCAAGAATAAACCCTTTAACTTCGTTAGGAATAATGTTTTTATTTATTGCTTCGTTCCACGAATTTTTAATGTCATCAAAACAAATGTTTCCAAAATGATATTTGAATAAGATACAGGATTCTTCGTCGAAGAAATATTTTATTTTATTTTCCATATTGAGAGAAGAACTTTATTTCTTCTTTTTGTTTAATAGAACAAATAGATTATTATAAATGTTTTTCTTGTTTTTTTTAATTTTCAGATTAATATTTATTCAGAAAGTTTGTCAATTTTATTCAATGCCTCTTTAGCTGCATTTTGCTGGGCTTCTTTTTTTGAAATACCTGTTCCGGTTCCTATAGTTTCATTTTCAATAATAACCGTTGAAGTAAAGATGCTGTTTTTGTTTTTGGGGTTGGTATCTTCTTTGGTTTTAAAATCGATTTCCTGTTTGTTTTTTTGTCCCCATTCAATAAGCTGACTTTTAAAATTTTCGTCCTTTTCTTCAATTTCTGTTAAGTCAACATAATTGCTTAATATTTTTTTGACAATCACGTAGCGTGTTTTTTCGTAGCCTTTGTCAAGATATATAGCCCCGATAAGTGCCTCAAGAGCATCGCCATAAATACTTGAAATAGCTTTGTTCCCGATTTTTCGTGATTTTACAAATTGATCGAGTCCCATGTCAATCATCAGCTCCGACATGAAAGATCGGTTTACCAGTTTTGAACGCATTTGAGTAAGAAAACCTTCATCGCGTTGGGGAAAACGGTTATATAAAAACTCGGCAACAACAGCTCCTAGTACTGCATCGCCCAGGTATTCAAGTCGTTCGTTATTTATCGGTTTTCCCAGTGTGTCGGTAATTGAGGCTGATCGATGTGTGAATGCAATATCGTAAAACCGTTTATTACCGGGGTAAAAACCTATAACATCTTTCAGTAAAGCATAAAACTCCTTTCCTTCATTTTTGGAAAAGAGTTTTATGCGATTTACAAACGGAGTTATCATTTGTATTCTTTAAAGATAATTGATGCATTATGACCACCAAATCCAAATGTATTGCTTAGTGCATATTTCACTTTGCGTTCTTTTGCCTTATTAAACGTGAAATCAAGCTTTGGATCAAGTTCAGGGTCTAGCTCAAATTGATTTATTGTTGGAGGTATAACTCCATTTCGAATTGCCATTATTGCAGCAATACTTTCAGCCGCACCGGCAGCACCAAGTAAGTGCCCGGTCATTGATTTAGTGGCGCTGATACTAAGTTTGTATGCATGGTCACCAAATGTGTTAATAATGGCATTGGGCTCGGCAATATCGCCTAATCCGGTTGATGTGCCGTGAACATTGATATAATCGATTTCCGTTAAATCAATATTGGCATCTTCGCAAGCCAGTTTCATAACTCTGGATGCATACTTGCCACTTGGATCAGGGGCTGTCATATGATGAGCATCGGCAGTTAAAGCACCACCAACTACTTCGGCATAAATTTTAGCACCACGTTTCTTCGCGTGCTCGTAATCTTCGAGGATTAAAGTGGCCCCACCTTCTGCCATCACAAAACCATCACGATTTTTGTCAAATGGTCTCGAAGCTGTTTTTGGATCTTCGTTGCGTGTTGAAATGGCACGCATCGAATTGAAACCGGCAATACCTGCTAATGTGATTGCTCCTTCAGAACCACCAGATACAATAACATCCGCTTTACCTAATTTAATATAGTTTACGGCATCAATAATTGCATTGGCTGATGAAGCGCAAGCGCTAACGGTTGTGAAGTTAGGACCATGAAATCCATACTCAATTGAGATGCAACCACTGGCTATGTTGGCGATCATTTTCGGTATGAAATATGGGCCTGTTTTTGGATTGTCATCCTTTAAACCTCTTATTTCATCCTGAAAAGTCTGAAGGCCGCCAATACCGGCTCCCCAAATTACACCAACCCTGTCCTTGTCGATCTTTTCCAGATCCATTTCAGAATCGAGAATTGCCTGCTTGGCTGATACCAGCCCAAATTGGGTGTAGATATCGTATTTACGGGCTTCTTTGCGCTCAAAATGATCAAGCGGATCCCAGTTTTTAACCTCGCAGGCAAACCTCGTCTTACTATGGCTTGCATCAAAACGAGTAATGGGTGCGGCACTACTGTTACCTTCGGTAATATTTTTCCAAAATTCTTCAATATTATTACCCGACGGATTAATTGTGCCAAGGCCTGTTACAACTACTCGTTTGAATTCCATAAATAAAGTAAATAATTATTACTTGCTGTTTTCTCCAATGTATTTAATAGCTTCTCCTACTGTACCGATTTTCTCAGCTTGATCGTCAGGGATAGCCATGTCAAATTCTTTTTCGAATTCCATGATTAACTCTACTGTGTCAAGTGAATCTGCACCTAAATCGTTTGTGAAGCTTGCTTCTGGTGTTACTTCGCTCTCGTCAACTCCTAATTTGTCAACAATAATAGATGTAACTTTTCCTGCAATATCAGACATAGTTGTAATGTTTAATGTTATAAATTATACTTAAATTTTTATCGCTGCAAAGTAAATAACAAACCTGAAACTTATGCAAATTTTTTAGGTTTTACGCACTTAAAAATCATTGCTTCATTTATATTTGTGAACGTGTTGAATTAATTACTAATGTATATAAATATCAGATAATGAAAAAAGTAGCAATTTTTGCCTCCGGTTCGGGATCGAATGCCGAGAATATTGCAAGGTATTTTAATGACAATGAACATTTGAACATTGAATGCATTTATTCGAATAAGCCTGATGCTTATGTTATTGAGCGGGCAAAAAAACTTGGAATTGATACGATGGTTTTCGACCGTGAGATGTTTTACCATTCAAATAAAGTATTGGACGATTTACGTCAGAGAGAGGTTGATATTGTTATACTTGCCGGCTTTTTGTGGCTTATTCCCGGGTATTTGATCCGCAACTTTAAGATAGTAAATATTCACCCAGCCTTATTACCTAAGTACGGGGGAAAAGGAATGTATGGAAACAGGGTGCACAAGGCTGTTGTTGATAATGGTGAGAAGTATTCAGGGATAACAATTCATTATGTAAATGAAAAGTACGATGAAGGGAAAATTATTTTTCAGGCAAAATGTGAGATTTTACCTGATGATAGTCCTGAAGATGTAGCAAAAAAAGTTCATAAGCTTGAATACGAGCATTTCCCCAAAGTAATTGAACAGCTAGTTCTCAACAGCTAATTTTTGGTTTTCAGCCTCTGCATTAATTTTCTCAATTTCGGAGTGCAACGAATCACGAATTGCATTAAAGTCTGCTCTGTTTTCTTCACTAATGGGTTCTACGGGTGGGGCATCAACTTTTAACGGATCAACAGCCGATCTGTTTTTATATATTCTGAAATCGAGGTGAGGCCCTGTCGCAAGGCCGGAACTTCCAACGTATCCGATAAGTTGGCCTTGTTTTACACGAACTCCCGGGGCCATACCGCTTGCAAAGCGGTTTAGGTGCATGTATTGAGAGGTGTAAACCGAGTTGTGTTTTACATTGATGTAGTTGCCTCCGCCACGTCGTTGATACCCTTTTTTGACAACAGTGCCGTCACCTATTGAATATACCGGCGTGCCGGTTGGGGCTGCATAATCAATCCCCCGGTGTGGGCGACGAATTTTAAGCACGGGATGAAAACGGTTGTTTGAATAACGCGAACTAATACGTGAAAATCTTAATGGTGCTTTCAAAAAAGCTTTCTGAAGGCTGTTCCCTTCATTATCGAAATATCCTTCTTGTTCCCCGTTATTGTAATAGTACCCGGTAATGGTTTCACCAATGTGTGTTATGGACGCTGCGTGTATTTCACCAATGCCCGCGTACTTGTCTTCAACATACAGCGCATCGTATATTACCCTGAACTGATCGCCCGGCTGAATACCAAAAAAGTCGATGGTCCAGGCAAATATATCAGAAAGTTCTACTGCTAAAACGGGGCTTGCCCCATTTGAATTAAAAGCATCCCAAAGTGAGGTTTCAATTGCTCCACCTACAACCCGACGTTCCGAATCAATTTCCTTTTTGCCGGTATAAACATATCCGCTATCAAGGTTGAATACAACATAGTCAGAGATCGTTTCTTCATAAATCATTAATTTCGGTTGTCCTGTGGTATCTTTGTTGAGCAAATAATAAGGTTTGCCGGCTTTTATTTTTCTAACATTAAAAATATCTTTCGAACTCCGGGCTATACGATCTATTGTAGAAGCCGTAATTCCTTTAGGGCGTAAAATATCAGATAGATTTTGTCCGTAGCGGATCGTAAGTGTGTCAATCGAAACGAAATCATCAAGCGGTAAATCCCATATGCGTTTTACTTCAACAACGGGTTCTTCAATAGGTAGTAAAACTTCGGGTTCATATGTTTTTTCTTCATTACCTTTTATTGCGATGGCAATGAATAGTATGGCGATAATAACAATAAAAAACTCGATGATATATTTTTTCACGGCGATCAGATTTAATGCGAATGCAAAAATGATATAAGATGTTGCATTTTCAAAACAAAAACTGATAAATAGTGCAAAAAAAGGTTAAGATTAGGTTTAAGTTTGAGAATGAGGCTTCTTGACCTTAGTATCAACCCCTGTCTTATTCATACTTTTAATGCATCAAAACCCTCGCCATATACCCCCATAACACTTCCCATGGTTATAAAAGCATTGTTGTCAATTTCTTTTACTTTTTTGAAAATTGCAGTTGTTTCTCTTTTCCGGGCAACGGTCATAATTATTTTAACCGGTTTTCCGGTGTATCCGCCGGTACCATCCATAATTGTTACACCCCTTCTGTTATTGTGCAGGATGCTTTGTTGAATTTCTTCCCACTTTTCTGAAAAAATAAAAATCTGTGCCGATTGATTGGCTCCGTTCAGGAATGCATCAAGCGTGTAGGCAACAACCCACATCGAAACATAACCATAAACAAGGATCTCAGCCGAATGAAAAATGAACCATGATGCGGAAATGATAATAACATCGCAATACATAATTACCCTGCCCGGACTAATACGGCGATACTTTGTTACCAGCATGGCAATAATGTCGGTTCCACCGGTGCTGCCACCCTGGCTAAATACAAGACCGAGACCTACGCCGCCTGAAATACCTCCTAATACGGCCGATAAAAATTTATCGTCAATAATAGGTTCGGTGAATATTTCCTGGAAAATTGTTAACATGGCAGAAATAAGTATCATGTTAACGATGGTTTTAGTACCAAAGTTGGCCCCCAGCTTTATAATTGCAATGACAACCAATACAACATTAACGGCAAAGTAGGTTATACCCGCTGGTATTTCAGTAACATAATAAACCAATGCACCAACTCCTCCTATACCTCCGCCGTTTATCTCGGCCGGAATTAAAAAAACAGTCCAACCAAGAGCGAATAAAAGAGAGCCTAAAAACATGATGGCATAGGCTTTGATTTTTGTATATGGTATGTTCATAACACTATAATTTTAAGCTGCGAAAAAACTTCTTTAAATCAATTCTAAAAATGATTTTAATCACTCATTAAGCTTTCTTTTTATGAAATTGTTTTATTTTGTAAAAATTTTGTTTATTAAAGTATGTAGTAATGAAGTTAACCAGACTAATTCTATCATTTTTTCTGATTTTTTTAATGTGTAAGCTTAATGCACAGAGTCCTTTTGGAGAAGCAAAAGAACGGTTTACAAAAAATATTTATTTTATTGAGTTAACCGGGGGGACTATTCTTCCATCTTATGATTTTTTTGATACTCCTTCACTTGATAATACAGAAAGAGGTGTATTATACAATCACACGGAAGCATTAACATTCAGGACTCAGTTTCGAAGGCACTTTTCTTTTTCGCCAAGAATTTCTTATGATGTAAAAGGAGGTTCCTATCCATCAGATAATTTAGTAGTTAAAACAAACAATATTTCTTTGCTCACTCCAATTGAGTTTAATGGTTATTTTTCGGAAAAGAAAAAAATAACGAAACCGGGTTGGCTTTTTTATTTAGGACCGTATGTTTCTTATAGTCTGGGAGGATATTTAAAGAATGCAGAGGATGAATATTCTCTTGAACCTGAAGATTTCAATACTTTTGATGCCGGTTTCGAGGCTGGTATAGGTCTTCGTATACCTACATTTTCTTTCACAGGTATGGGAAATTTTACACTCAAAGCCGCATTCTATCATGGTTTTGTAAGTTCTTACCCTGAAGCGGTCACTTTACGAATTGTTAAATTCGATGAATTAATGTTTTCTGAAAACGGACAGCGGTACAATATGGGAATTAGATTAACACTGTCGTACGAAATAGCTTTGTTGAAAAAAGAAATGCCAACATATACAGCTGGAGGAGACGGAAAAAGAAGCTACAAAAAGTTTATCGTAAAGTAGAAAAGTTTTAGTGCAGAAAGAATAAAGTAAAACCAGATTTAAAGTGTTACAAAACTTATACGAACTGGATTTAATCGATAAACCAAAATTAGACCGTGTAAGAGATATTTTTTTATTAGGTATCTGGACCGTTTGCAGGTTTTCAGACATGGAACAAATAAACCCGAATAACATTAACGGCCAAATAATAAAAATTAAGCAATACAAAACTGATCATAAAGTTACCACCATTGCATCCGGTTGCAAATTCAATATTGAAGAAATATGAAAACGATTTGCCACGTGTATTGACCAACCAGAAAATGAACGAATATTTAAAGGAGCTGAGGCAATTGGCCGGGTTTGATGAACCATTTTATAAAAAAATCACCATTGGCGGGAAACGTGTTACCAAAAAATTTAAAAAGTGGGAATTATTATGCACACATACGGCACGCCGGAGTTTTGCAACTAATTTATATCTGGCAGGTTTTCAGGCCATATCAATAATGAAGATCACCGGTCACCAAACCGAAAAAGCATTTTTAAAATATATAAAAGTAACACCCGAAGAACATGCTAATAAACTATTAGAGTTTTGGCAAAATCAGGGGGTATATTTAAAAATTGCGAAATAATCAGGCGGTAAAATCGTATCATTATTACTATCTTTGTAAAGTAAATAACAATGAAAGTTCTTAAAGTAAAAAAAGTAATTAGCGCAATGGAGGCTGACGGGTGGTTTTTATACCGTCACAACGGGACAAGTCACCGGCAATTTAAGCACCCCGTAAGAAAGGGTAAGGTTACTATTAACGGCAAACTATCAGATGATGTTTTTGGCTTTATACTTAAAAGCATTGAAAAGCAATCAGGCGTAAAATTTTGAATTATTAAAAAATTGAGATATGGAAAAGGTAACGGTAATAATAGCGAAAAGCGATAATAATTTCATGGCATGTGTTGAAGGATTAGAAGGGTTTGTTTGCACAGCTCCCACACTTGAACAACTCAAACAAGAAGTTGAAGAAGGGGTTGATTTTCATATTGAAGGAATGAAGGCCGATGATGATCCAATACCTGAAATATTCCAAAACGAATATGAATTTGATTATAAGTGGGATGTTGAAAGTTTGCTTTATTATTACGATGGTATTATCACACGTTCAGCACTTGAAAAATTAACAGGCATAAACCAAAGGCAGTTAGGGCATTATGCAACCGGCCGTTCAAAACCCCGCCCCATACAGAGTAAGAAAATAGAAAAAGCCTTACATAGTTTGGGTGACGAACTTATTTCGGTTTCCTTGTGACTAT
>JAQIDF010000042.1 GCA_027858145.1 Prolixibacteraceae bacterium
GATTGGGAATACAACAAGAAAAAGAAAGCCGAAAAAGAAAACATCAACCATATACTTGATAAAATTGCCAAATCGGGCTACGACAGCCTTACCAAAAAAGAAAAAGAAATCCTTTTCAAAATGGGAAATGGTAAAGGACGGCCGAATTAATGCTGTTGCATACAGGGAAAAACAATTTTTTTGTATATTGTGATATCAGAATTCAATAATCATGGAAGCTTTAACAATACACCCACAAAATAGCGAACAACTAGAGGCCATAAAATCCGTTTTAAAAGCCATGAAAATTCCTTTTGATAAAAGCCCCTATAATCCTGAATATTTAAGAAAGATTCAAGAGTCAGAAAAAAATCAGGAAGGTGCGGTTATTTTAAGATGTGAAGAGGATATCAGCGATTATTTTAAAAATCTTGAATCAGATGTACAAGATTAAAATTTTGCCAAAAGCTGATAAAGAAATCCAAAGCTATCAAAAAGCTGGGAATAAAAATGCTGTTCGAAAAATTCAGAAAATTGTCAAAGAACTACAAGTTCATCCTACAACAGGAACAGGTCAACCAGAAAAACTAAAATACGAACTTACTGGTTATTGGAGTCGTAGAATTGATAAAAAGAACAGATTAACATATCGTATTGAAGAAGATGTTATAACTGTTGTAATTGTATCAGCTCTGGGGCATTACATTTAATAAGCAGCTTTTCAAATTATGGTCTTATTACTTTAAAAGACCCTCCTTTAATGGGAAATGGTAAAGGACGGCCGAATTAAACTAAGCCAGTTGCAGGCAAAAATCTTTAACATGCATGTGTTTAATACCCTTGTATGATGAGATTTCTCTTATTTCGTCCATTGTTACCACGTATTTTGGGAAGTTATCGGGTATGTCAAGTAAATTACCGAATTCTCTGTCAATAGTATCTTTATGTGTAAGCATATATGCTACCTGTACATAAATTTTTTCGCCGGATCTTTGTGCTATAAAATCTACTTCTTTTTTCCCCTCAACACCAACAGTTACAGAATAACCAGCCATTCGGAGATGTAAATAAACAATATTTTCGAGTATTTTATGGATGTCGTTAATTGAATAGCCAATGATGGCATTTCGAATACCAATATCTTCAAAAAAATACTTTTCCCCAATTTCAAATATCTTTTTACCTTCAATTCCGGTGCGTTTTACCTTAAAAATTAGAAAAGTAGATTCAAGATAACCAAGATAATCGATTACAATTTGTGTGGAAATATTAATTTTTTGAGATTTCAGGTAATCGCTAATTTTCTTTGAAGAAACAAGACTTCCAACATTATCCGCTGCAAAATGTACCAGATTTTCAAGGAATTTTACATTCCGGATTTTATAGCGGGTTACTACATCCTTGAGCAATATAGTGTTATATAAACTTTTGAGGTATTCATAAACGACTTGCATTTCATTATTTAGATTGATAAGATATGGCAGGCCTCCTATTTTCAGATATTCATGAAATGTTTGTACAGAATTTGTTGTGTTATGGAAAGTGAGAAATTCAGAATAGCTTAAGCCAAAAACTTTAATTTCAATATATCGTCCACTTAAAAATGTTGCAAGTTCGCCTGACAAAAGTTTAGCATTGCTACCTGTGCAGTAAATGTCAAATTGGTCGCGTGTTAAAAGGTCTCTAAGTGTAACCTCAAAAGATTCGATATCTTGAATTTCATCAATAAATAAAGCAACTTTAGACTTTTTCTTTACTGTTTCGTTTAAATAGGCAAAAAGGTCATCAGAGTTCCTAATTGAAGAAAACTCGTGTTGTTCTTTATTGATATAAATAGTTTGAATACCCGGGTTTTGCTTCTCAATAATATCTTTAATTTGCAATAAAAGATAGCTTTTACCAACCCTGCGTTGACCCGTTAAAACTTTAATCAGTGATTTTCCGATAAAAGGTCTGACTTTATTGATGTATAATGGTCGTTCAATGTATTCGAACATGATAATTATGCTTTATATACTAAGCAAAAATACAAAAAGTTTCAAACATACATGAAGAAAAACAAATAAAAACTTATACTTTCTGGTTTAAGCAAATTTGCCCCTGACCAGTTGGGCTTATCGTGACTTACAAAAAAAGAGCAAAATCCTGTTACAGATGTAATGTGGGTAGAAAAATATGACCTCCAAAACCCAGCGTCCTGTCGGGACGCGATATAAAAAAATATATGTGCCACCGAATTTTGCACCTACGGCGCAATGTTGGGGGCGATGGAAACGGTTTTTCTACCCACATTTTATGCCTAAGGCATAGGTTATCGATAATGTAATCCCAAGCAGGTATTTGCTAAATGAAGGATGGTTTGGGCACTATGCAAACTCACGCCATAGGAAGACTGAATTGTTTTTCGTTGAAGTACTTCCTTCGTCGGAATGGCAGCAAACATCGTATGATAAGACATTAGTGTAATATTTAGTTTGATATTTTCGAGTAAGTTAATATAGAGTTCACAAATAATATTGTTTAAAACATTAAATATTATTGCTTGTTTCCATTTTTTTTTTTAGTATTGCAGTCTCTTAAACATTAAACATCATGCCCCAATCTGTTCAAATATTATTATTAATACTTCCCGGTAAATATTTATTAACCTTAAAACATGTTGCCTATGTAAAAACCTGATATACGGGTTATACATATGTGCTGCCTTTTTATTGGGCAAAAAAAAGACAGCACAACCCGAAAAGATTATGCTGCCTGAGTAAAATCAAAATTAATTATACAATTAACCTTGACAGGGAGGTGTAGCTCCCTGTCTGCAAAACTAATAAAAATGAAAAATTTAAAACTATTATTGGTTGGAATATTAGTCTCATGTGTTTCTTTATATTCATGTAATGATGAGATTATCGCAGAAGGGGAAAAAGATGAAGTTAATGACATGCACAAACAGCAGTGCGTAGTAGATTCTACATTAGGAATAACAATTAAAGTACAAGACAGTACTTTATATTTTTCTGAAGCGGATGATGTAGTCCGTGCAATGAAAATCTTAAGAGAAATGCCTGTTAACGAGAGGATAAGTTGGGAAGAATCGGTTGGTTTTATTTCTTCTCAAACTATTATTGAAACTATTATTGATGATATTAAGGCGGCTAATGACCAAGAAGAATACGAAAGTATTATTAAAGAAAATGCTGAGTTTGTAAAAAGATCTGAAGATGACCTTTATGGAATAAAATCAAGGATATGCGGATTTTACCCTTATATAACCAGTAAAAGGGGCTTTTTTGTATCTGAGTCATATTGGGGCAGGGCTTTTGACAAGAAACTTTATGCCTGTCATTTTTACGATTATGAAGGGTACAATGCCATTAAAGATTTGCCTTATGAAGATAATATTTCATCGACAAATGTAAAATATGTACAGTTAGATTATACCGAAGACGATAATCTAAAGGCATATCACGAGGTTCATGAAACTTCATCGACGGAAATATTTCTTCGGATGAGGAATTTTGGTACGAACCGGCCAACAAAGCGTGCCGATTTTCACATGAAAATTATTAACTCTTATGGTGTTTCATCCCTTTCATCTTCCTATTCTTCAACTAAGTATTACATGGTTGTGTATTATAATGGCAACTGTTGTTCCCCTTCTGCCTACTCATATTATTATCAGCCATTTGGAGGTTATCAGCGTTTTGAGCCTTATGCCAACGGATACAGGATAAGGATACCTTACCCCGGGTACCAAATACAATGGCATTATAATATGGTGCCGAACTGGGACAATGAAGTTTTTATTCAGGAGCAGTATAATGTAAACTACTATAATTTTGTTGGAAGGGCAGACTTGCACACAACATTTCAGGCCGAGAAGAGAAATATGCTCCAGAATTGGGTTGATTTTGATGGCACTGTAGTATATTTCAAAGATGTTAATGCTGAGATATTGGTAGGAAAAGATGTTTCGGGTCATTCTTCAAGCGATGTTGTTCAAATAGATGATTTTGGGGATAATTATATAAGAAAAGCAGAGACTGGAGATGCTTCAGATGATCAGTGTATTTCCAAAATTGTATTGTCAGAATACAGTTCTAAGCCCCCTGTCGTTTTTAAAGGGTGTGTAAGTGGTGAATTATATGCACGCTTTTGCCCAACCAATCCTTATAACTTTAGCTTTGATTTTGATTGATAACGAAAAATAGGGCATATCATTAAAATTTTAATGCTTATGATATGCCCTATCTATTCGATGTAAAATTTTTATAAGCAACATAAATATAAACAAATGAAGAGCTTTCCTCTGATTATATTTCTTCTGTTTACTCATCATCTGTTCGCTCAGCTTACTACCAGTTTTGAGCTGGGGGGATATTTAGTATCCGACAGGGATGAAGTAATGTTTATTGATAACTCAATATACAGCCCTGGAGGGGAAATAGGTGTTAACTTTTCTTTTCCTGTTATTAGGGGAAAATTATGTGTTGAAACCGGTCTCTTGTTTTACGATTCATATTATACCGTTAAGGGTCCTGAAAGGGATACTGTGATTTGGTTTACCGACATATATGGTTCATCTGTTCATATATGGGAAAAAACAAATACGTTTGGGTTAAAAGTGCCTATAAGTTTTCGTTATACTATTGGTTTATTTGAAGCTTTTGCAGGAATTGAAATGCAGAATATGTTATCATCGAATAATGAAATAGAAGAAAGGCTTTGTGGCAGTATTAGAGAAGGACCTGTTTTTTTTTATGCTGAGGGGTATGATATTATCACCCTCTCTTCTTTCAACTGGCACCTAATTATGGGTGCAAACATTGTTTTGTCGCCAAAGTTTAAAGTGCGTGCCCAATATTCACGCGGGATGAATGATTATGCAACGCACCAAATATCCCCGCGTATTGTAAACGGTGAAAACATGGGCACCGTAACCCAAAGCACCCGGACCGACCGCTATAAACTGTCGTTGGTGTATACACCCCAGTGGGGCGTTAAAAAGGACAAAACAGCCAAAAGGGCAAAACGGAAACAGGGGTTAAAAAACTTTTTTAAAGATATTTATCAATGAGGTATTTATTGCTGCTATTCATTATCAGCACCGCATTTTTTTCAGCGGCGCAACAGGCTAAAATCACAGGCGTAGTCCGGTCCTCTGCCGGGAAGCATATCCCCTATGCCCTTATTGCCGACACCGTGAGCAACAAAGGGGTTTATGCCGACAATCGCGGCTTTTTCGTATTGAACACCTCAGGGGCAACTTCTGTGTTAAAAATAAGCCATGTGTCGTACGCCCCTAAATCCATGTCAGTGGAAGCCCGGCGCGATACCTTTATAACCGTGGTGCTGGACAACCTTGAAATCCCTGAAGTGTTGGTACGTGGCACATCGCTTTCAAGGCAGGCCATGCT
The DNA here is from genome assembly GCA_027858145.1 of Prolixibacteraceae bacterium. Classification (GTDB taxonomy): domain Bacteria; phylum Bacteroidota; class Bacteroidia; order Bacteroidales; family Prolixibacteraceae; genus Roseimarinus. The sequence continues at coordinate 5,394 of JAQIDF010000042.1, forward strand.
GGGGTTAAACATCATGGAAGGCAAAATGATACGTAATGTGCCCAACTTTTTTGGCGAACCCGACCTGATAAAAACCATGACCATCTTGCCGGGCATATCGGCAGGCCTCGACCTGTATTCGGGCATGTACGTGCGGGGCGGCAACCGCGACCAAAACCTCTTTCTGGTTGATGGTGCCCGGTATTATACAACCTCACATGCCGGTGGCTATTTATCGCTTTTTAACCCCGACATAATCGACCATGTTGATGTATACAAGGGCGTGGCACCGGCCCGCTATGGCGATGGCCTTTCATCAGTAGTTGATGTAAAACTTACCAACGGTGGCACGAAGCCCAGGATGAATGTTGACATTGGCACCTTACGCTCGGGCTTTCTCCTCGAATCGAGGGGCGATAAAAAATTTTACGGGATGCTGGCCGGCCGCTTTTCGTATTATAACCTGATTACCGGATCGGCCACGAAAGAGTTTGTTAATTTCAGGCAACTTGACGGCGAGCGCGAGTTCTATAAATTCAGCTTTTGGGATGTTGATGGTAAAATTGGCTATAACCCCACACCCCGTACATCGGTAACATTGGGGGTGCACCTCGGCAGCGATGAAGATGCTGCTTATATTCAGGGCTCGCTGAATCCCGATGGGGTCAACCGCAAAGTGAAAGATCAAAATGGCACGTACATCGATAATCATAATGCAACCCTGAACATCAGGCATTTGTTCCAGTCGGGGTTGAGCATTAAGAGCACATCGTGGTTTACCTATTATAATATGAAAATGTTAAGTTTGAGGGATTATTTTCATCCTGAGTCGTACCAGCCACAAGGTACTGTGCATTACCAAAGAAGCTCGTTTATACAAGACCTTTCGAACAAAATTGAAATCAGCAAACCGCTGGGTGATAATCATTATGTGAGTGCCGGGGTACAGCTTTCGTCATTTTGGACAAACCCTATGACGGGTTTCGAGGAAGACGGGTTAAACCACACCGATTCGATATTTGGATACGATACACGTAATTCGCTGGAGGCAGCCTTTTTTGCAGACGACAATATTCAACTTGGTCCCAAAACAAAGTTGAATATTGGGCTACGGGCATCGTTGTTAAATACCACCGATACATCGTATCACGAGATAGAGCCAAGGGTTATGCTGGCACACGAATTGCTACCGGGCTGGACGGTTAAAGCCGGATATGCCCGTACAAGCCAGCCTTTTAGCACCTTGCTGCAAATGTACGGGTATTACGAAGAAGAAAGCTGGTTGTTGGCCAACAGCGAATATAAGCCCCAGCGTGCCGGCCAGTTTTCGGGCGGTGTATCGGGTTCATTCCCGGGGACTTTAATTGAGGTAAGTGTTGAGGGCTATTACAAAACAATGAAAAACCTTTTGTTTTTAGACCCCGTGGCCTACGAGCAAAAAAGCGTGTTCGATTATGTACATAAAAATGGTGAAGGCCAGGCATATGGCAGCGAGTTTATGTTGAAAAACAGCAGTGGGAAGTTGCAATGGTCGGTGGCATACACACTTTCATGGTCGAAACGTAAGTTTGCCACTTTGAACCAGGGTGAGTGGTTTGATGCTTCGTTCGACCGGCGGCATGATGTAAACATTGGCTTACATTATTTCAGTGGTAAGAAAAACACCTGGAACATGAATTACCTGTATCAGTCGGGGAGGCCCTATACCATGCCCAAAGGGTACTTCGGGAAAACCAATTTTTACAATGGCTTTTATGTTATGGAAGGGCTTAACAATGCCCGCACACCGGCATATCAGCGTTTCGACATTTCGTACAAACGAAAAGGGAAGATGTTTGGCGGGCGTACCTTCGAGCTTACCCTCGCTGTGATGAACCTTTTTGGCCATAAAAACCCGTTTAATATGTACATCCGCGATGGCAACCTGTACATGACCTACTGGTACCGTGTTCTTCCATCGGCTAATTTCAAGTTGTACCTGTTTAAAAAATAATGACCATGAAGAAACGGCTAAATATAGTATCATTTTTTATTCTTCTTGTTTTATCATCATGCCAGGAAATGAGCACCGAAATAGTGGGCGTGGAAACAACATCCGAACCCGAGATTGGGGTAATTGGCTACGTGAGCAACCGCGGGGTAGTTGCACATGTGCAAAAAACACAGCCCCCGGTGAGCGATAATGATGCCGAAAAAGCAATTGATGATGTTAGCGCCGGGCTTTATAACCAAGACGATGAATTGCTTACCACGCTTCAAAAGCACGATGCGTTAAATTACCTGTCGCCTGATGGTTTTAAACCCCAATATGGCGAAGCCTATTACCTGAAAATCTCGGCACCTGGCTTTGAAACCATAACCACCGGGATGCAGGAGTTGCTTGACCTGCCCGGTATCAGTAAAATTGAAATGGAAATTGAGTCGCCCAATTATCTTGTTGAAGATAGTGCCCTTTATAATTTATTCGGGAACCCACGAAGGATTAAAGTTGATTATTATATTGACAATAGTAACAATGAAATTACAAATTATGATGACAGGAGACTTTACCATTATAAGGGCGAATTGTACAATTACGACCAGATAAAAAGAAAATATACACGCTTTTATGAACCGTTATTTTTCGTGAATATTGGGATGGGGGCCAGTGCTTTTTTGGAAGAGAAACCCATGATAAGCGGTTTTATTCGTGTAAAGGATCACATATATACCGATGAAACAATTAGCTATGAAGGTGAAACATACCAGGTGATCGACCGCATTGACAGCTTGATAATCCAGACCATACATTATTCCGACGATTTTGTTACGTTTTTTGATGCCGTAGATGATTATATGGAAAAGCGTTATGAACCGGTATCGATGGTTGCCGAAAAAATGCCCAGCAATGTATCGAACGGGGTCGGTTTTTTTGGCAGCGTTTATATCTCACAACGCGAAGTGGCCATCCCGGATGTAAAGGAGGGATATTTTGAGTATGAGTATTGATTTACGGGTATGATTATTGCTTATATTTAGCACAATACAAGTCTATTGTCTCTTGTCTAAAATCTAATAATCTATGATAGAGGATGTTTCCCTTTTAATAATATGATATGAAAAGTCTCCCGCTTACAGGTTTGCTCGCTATTTTGATGCTGTTATCGTTAAAAACACACGCATTCTGGAATTTTCACAAACGTATCGATTCAATACAACTTTTAATTGACAACACACAACTTCGCTTGCCAGGCGAGAGCTTCGAAATTGAGGTGGTCGCTTATTACAAAAATGGGAAAGTTAAATCAACAGCTAATTTTATACGCAATGCTGTTCCATGGCATAAATTTGAAGTTGAAGTTAATGGAGGAAGATTCAGTATGGGCAAAATTCATGTGAACCCTCAACTAACACCATCGCCAGGGAAATATATCGAGGTGGAAGTTTATCCGCGAAAGGGTAAAAAGCACAAAAAATCACTGTTATTGCCTTTACACTATGAAAAACAAATACGCATTATCCCTACTTCAAATGTTGTGAAAGCACCCGGTTTTGGGTTTAAGTTTCAAATACAATCGGTCTTCAATAATGGGGTATTAAGAACGTATCCATACCGGTTCTGGAATAAAAACGAAGATGAATATTCTATTGTTGGCAATGGTACCTATGTACACTGGAACAAACTGGTAATTAACTCCGATATTCATAAAATCAACGACCATACCGTTTCAATGAAAGTTGTGTCGAAACGCAATCCCAAATGCATTGATTCATTGCAAATTATGCTCGATTACAGGGCTGATTACCGGGCAACCTTCAATCCAAGTTGTTTTTTCGTGTCAGATGGGAGTGACGGGAGTGACGGAAGCGATGGTTCTAATGGTAGAAATGGCCGGCACGGACAAGATGGGCGCGATGGTGATTATGGTTGCATGGGCCCCGATGTAGGCGTTTGGGCCGATTTGTACTACGATTCAACGCTTGCCTGTAATTTGCTTTATGTGGTGGCCGAAAACCTATATTCAGATGATGTGCGTGAATTTTTAATCAACCCCGATGGTGGAACAATCAGCATTGTGTCGGATGGTGAGGACGGCGGCGACGGCGGTGATGGTGGTGACGGCGGTGATGGCGGCGATGGTGATGACGGCACCTGGCACGAGAAGGAAGTTGCTGTAACCGACAGCACAACAAAAATTGTTCGCTGGCAGGATCCGGGCCAGGATGGAGGCGACGGTGGCCATGGCGGTTATGGCGGACATGGTGGCGATGGTGGTGATGGTGGTGACATTTTCATTTATATTACCGAAGATGCCAGAATGTACTCAGATTGCATAATGGTTGACAGCCGTAGTGGCATGTCCGGTTCAGGAGGTGATGAAGGAGATGGCGGCGACGGTGGCGACGGCGGCGATGGTGATCCTGACGGGAAAGATGGACGTGATGGACGTGATGGTTCAGATGGACATAGTGGAAGCTGGGGATTTGGTGGTTATATTTCATACGAGATTAT
>JAQIDF010000226.1 GCA_027858145.1 Prolixibacteraceae bacterium
ATTTTATTAAAATTTCTCTGCTCTCCATTGAGTAAATTACAATGGGGCAAAGCTACTTATAGTATGCAAATCATACTACAGACTATAGTTAGCATTTTAAGTTCGAAATAATCCCCACAAAATTATTTTTCACTATCGTTCTGTGTCTTTTTATTAAGCTTTGTTGATGATTAACCCACCTTACAAAAACCATAAACAACAAAAAACAACTTATTAAAACGCTATCGTACCCTATGCGCCACGCTCGAAAGCTGAAAAAAGAAAGCCTGATTTATGGCGCGTACCGGCTAGGCGCGACCCCGAAACTAAACAGGCAAATCACGAAAGCCGGGAACCGGCTAAAAAGTAACTAAAAAGCGACCGGAAACGAGGAGCGAAGCGACAAAGAAAACAGTAAAAACAGGAGCTCGGCCATGTGTCCGGACATGAGAAAAAGTAACAGAAAAGAGCGCAAAGGCTGACCTTTGGAAGCTTTTGCTTTTGAAAGGACGAAGGAATATCACAAGACAGGCTAAAACAAAAACCTTGCAAAAAGGAATGTTTTTCACATTTCTTTTTGCCAGGTTAAAGTTTATGCCTGGCTGTCTAACATTATGTAAAAAAGCCCTGGCTATAGTGGTGAAGAATAACGGAATGCAATGGAGTTAAACGAATCAGCGGCGAATAATAGAAGTATAAAAATGACAAAGGATCTCCGGCCGCTATTTTGCATAAGGTGATTATAAGGAAAAACCGACCCGAAGGGAAAGCCTGCAAGGCTTAGGTTTTGTACTTATAATAACACCTTATGAAACATAGCTATCAAACGAAGCTTTGACCGCAAACCAAGGAGAAAGTTAAAAAAACGGCACTGTCATTTTTTCGGCGTGTGGCAAGCTTTGTTTTAAAAATATAATTGTGTTGCGCCTGCGGCAATTAGATTTTAAAAACAATGCTGGAACGGGAAAAACAGCTATTTATTTTTTTTCTTTCAAAAAAATAAAGTGCTGTGTGGGATGCCTATTTCAGCGCTGCAAATTGCTTTTCAGGAAGCAAAGGAAAAGTTACAACACCACTAAACCTTATTTCATTGCTGATTTTTGTTTTGTTTTTCAATTGCTTTAAATCATATGTCAAAAGTGGGTCTGGAGTATATTTTTCTATTTTATTTTTTTCTGTTTGATATTTTGATTTTAAATCTATTAGTAAATTTTGAAGTTTATTTTTTTGATATAAGTCGCTTTCTTTTTTTATCCTGGCATTTGTTTTATTGATTTCATTTTCGATTTTTCTGAGTTTATTATTTTTCGATTCATACTCTTTTCTTTCCTGTTCTAGTCTTATTTCAATTTTCCTAATTTTTGACAAATCTGATATTTTAGATGTATCAGAAAAGAAATTTAACTGAAAGTTATATGAATTATTCAACTTTAAAAGTGATGTACTTTTCCTTATATTTCTTTCTATAAACTCAACGGGTTCAGAACTTTGAATTTGACCACTCACTATTTTGTTATTGATAATTGCGTTTAAACTGTCAAATGAAATATTAAAAAATCCAATCTCATTTGAAACTTTGTCATAAATTGTCGGAAATGGTTTAGTATAATTGATTTTCAATGAGTTATCATTTTTATTCAAGTAAGTAACTTTTTTATCGAATATAACAATCTCATTTTCATTGCTATGCAATAAATATCCGCTACCAATTTTTCTATTATTATTTTTCACATAGTCATAATCAACTCTAATAAATTTTGTATTGCTCATATTTTCGGCATGAACATGTTTTAAAGTCCCAAATGCTCTATTGTAAGTAGTCCAGAATCCATTTTTAAACAAGTTGGCACAACTAAACATCAAAAGAATTGAAATGCAAAAAACAGCCACTTCAGCACGATTATTACTTGTTCTTATTCGATAACGTGGGTTTTCTGGTATGACGCACGGATTTTTTGCGAATGGATAAAAAAACGGTATCCCTTGCACTGTTATCATGTCCAATACTAAATGTGAAAAAACAGCAAAAAATAAAATAACAGTGAATTGATAATGCTCGCTGAAAAGATTTTCAATAAATGCAGAAAAAAGACAGAGAATAGCAAGAAATAAAGCTGAATGAGTGATTGTCCGGTGACCAAAGCGCCTATCTAAAAACTTAGCCAAAGGATAAAATATTTTTCCTATTGCACTTTTTGTGTGGTCAACATCAGGAATTAAACTGGCAAAAGCTGTAAATGCCAATAAATCAAAACTTGAAAAAATATTAGCATTAAAAAAACTGGCAAATAAACCTGTAAATACTATACCACCTGCAATGTGATTACCTGCTTTCATATTAAATAAATTTTCGTTTGGAGTATCTGAAAAAGTATCTGGAAATAATTAAAAGTATCATCGCCACGCCGCCAAGTAGCCGGTAAGAGTCGTTATCTATTTCACGGCTCACATACCTCAATATAGCTAATGAAGCTAAAAATATAATTATCATTAAACTCATATCGATTTCTTTCAATGAGCCAAAATGCCTGATATCACGCACGACATCGGATGTTATTACTGGCTCTTTTCTATACCTTTCAACAAGTTCAAATATTACTCGCGGATTCCCGTTTGATTGCTCATAAATATGATTTTTAAATAGCTCATAATCTTCTACGCTTAAATCATAACTCAACCTGTTTATCAATTCAAGTGAAGCTTGACGGCTCAAATTATTAAGATGAACTATTTCAAAATTCCATAAAAATGAACCTTTGTTTAATGAGATATTCCGGGCAGTCGTAAATATTGTAAATGTATCTTTCAGTTCCTCCAGGGCTTTAATCGATTTAGGTGTAATTCGGTCTACTGTATCAATCCTTAAAATGTATTCTTTTTGCTCGACAACTTTTTTTATCTCATCGCAAAGTCCCCGGACTGAATCACGATTTAATCTAATTTGTAATTTTTCCAAATCATAATCGCCATACAACAAGTTAAAAACAGCCTCCTTTTCATTTTTGTACAAGTAAATAAGTAACAAAATTAAAGACCTTTTTATGTTATCACAATCATCTAAACGAAGTATTTTTTTATTATCTGAAATTATTGAACTCAGTAAATGAGATTTTCCAACGCCAACCGGGCCCAGGATAATTGTGTTTATATCCCTATTTATAAAACTCTGAACTTTTTCAATCTCTGAAGCTCGGCCAATTGCAGGTAAATTATTTTCTGTAGGCATTGAAATCAATAGCTCTTTTTTTGTACTAAACCATTTCTTTGCAATCTTTTTAAAAAACGGTTCATCAACTGCAGCTGCTTTTTCTATGCTATTTCTTAATATTTCCTCCGGGATATGAGTGTAAATTGTAGTTGTATTTAAATTTTCGTGTCCTAATAATTCTTTGATATGTACTAAATCTACACCTTGTGCTAAATGTGAAGTGGCGCAGGTATGCCGTAATGTGTGAGGATGTAAGTTGCGTATGTTCAAGCTGTTCTTATATCGTTCTAAAAAGTGATTGACGCCTTGCCTAATTATATGCCCGGAATTAGTTTTATCGCTTGGAAAAAGAAAAGAATCATAATCAAATTTGTTTTTGTATAAATAATCTGCTAATACATTGTATAACCTCGAGCTCAGAGGTATTGTCCTGTATTTTGTTTTTGTTCTTTTTTTAAGTGAACGAACACGGACAGTTTTCCGTTTAAAATCAAAATCATTTAATTTCAAACTAATAGCTTCGCTTACTCTCATGCCGCAATCAAGCATTAAAAGTACTATCAATTTATGATTTATTTTTTTTATTGAATTAACAAGGCGTTGGCTGTCACGCTTATTTAAATAATGTACTTCAGTATCATTTATAAACATAGGTAATTGTTTAAGAGGGTTTAAACTAATCACATACTTTCAAACTTAAATAGTTTGATTCTATTTTCAAATATTGTACAGTTTTTTTATTATTAATATCATCAGTTACAATGAAAGAATAATTATTTACAGGCAAATCAAACAAATATGAATATTCGATGCAGTTAGCTTCATCATTTATAGAATGTTCAATGTCTAAAATTTCAGAGTAGAGAAGCGTATATGATGAATCAGATTGCATTTCATATATTTTTATTTTTCCTGATTCAATTGGATTATCCTCACAATCAACTACATAAATAAAAACATCGTTAAAATCATCATCGATATTAATGCAGCTGCAAAGAAAAAATAGAGTTAAAAAAAGAAGTTGCTTCATAATTCCTGAGGGGTTAAAAAATCGTCTTACTTTCTTACTTTCTTTAAGTGCGGTGAATATCAGCACTTTAAGATATTACCTTGGTAATAAAGTAATTTATTACCTTTTTATTACCTTTTTATTACCTTTTTTGGCACTTAAACAATTCATTTACAGTTAAAGTAAGAAAGTAAGAAAATAATATTTAAAATTTACTATTTATTTATTACTTCCTTACTTATCTATGATTTTTGTCTTTTTATTTTTTTCTGTTTAACCTATTTCTTTATGAAATTGAAAAGGCAATGAGCTATAAACAACCTGCCATGCAGCCGCCGCCTTAACGCTATTATCAAATGAATTAACTTTAAACTTTACAGTCGATTTGTTACTTATAAAATAATCTTCATCCTTTAAATAGCTCTGCATTGATGATTTATGAACCCCCCATTCTCCCGTAGTGTGAAAAGAATATTGGCTATACTTGTCGAAAACAGAAGGTTTAAAGCTTAATATATCTTTCTTGAAGTCAATTTTAAAATCAATACCTTCATGTAACTTTCCTTCATCAATCATAGCATTAAAGCAACTCCAAAAAACCTCTACTTCGTTAGAATCCCTTTCTAGCTCGCTTTGAAATACTAACTGATTTAAAAATATATCTAGAATTTCATCGCCTGAAAATGCTGAATTAAACTTAAACCCTGCTTTATCATAAACCGACATGGAAGCAATTACCAACGCATAATTTTGAAGTAACCGGCTGTTAAGCTTCTTTATATCTTTATTTTTAAGTAACTCATTAACTCTATCAATCGTAAAATCAAAAGTTGGTTTAAACTCTTTTTTAAATGATTCTCGATATTTCAGCAACTCTAATAAAACATTACCTAAACCTTTTTTACAAATAGAATCAAGCTCCCGGAAGGCTGCGAATTTTTCAGCGCTAAAAGGTTCTTTTTTAAAAAATAAAGCAAAACAACGGCTTAACAAAGCCTCATCGTGCGGAGCTTCTTGACCTGAAATTGTAACCGCTGAAAAAACCGCACTTGAATAAGTTGAATTATCGTTGCTGTAAGTTTTTCTTAACCGACCCTGTAAATCATATAAACCTTTTAAAGTCTGTTCAATTTGTGGGCTTATTTTCTTGTTATTAAATTCATCCATCCAGACTAAAGCATTTTTAAACTGTGCCATTTTACCACTGATTGACGCCTGAGTAGAATTAGGCAACATAACCGCCTCTTGAGGTTGACCGAAAATAGATAACAATGTCCGGCTTATTGAAGATTTACCGCTACGGGGAGGACCATATGAAAGTAGAAGAGGAAAGAAATTTAGTTCCTCAGTTATTACATCAAAATTCAAAGCTGACATAAAAAAGCCTATTGACATAACAGCATTACGCCCATGGACCTCTTCAAATATTTTATAGAACTCATTAAAGCCTATATTTTCATTTTGTACTAATTTGAACTTTTTACTATCTCTCAATTTATCTGAATCGCTTAAAATTGAACTAGCTGGTATATAAATACCGGTGTCCTTATTTAAATTTACAATTCCGTATTTATCCGGATAATGTTTTTTATTGTCTTCTATGACAACATTAGAAAGGACGTAAGACTCACTAAGTTTATCAAATCCTAAATCTGTTATTTCTCGAGTTATTTCACATTCCGCAAAAGCTGTTTTTTTAATCTCCATCAAATCCATATCTGAACCATAAAAGAAAAAATTTCCCTTGCTTTCTAGTGCCTTTTTAAATGCGTTTTTGCTTATAAATGAATCAACAGAAAATTCAAATGGTTCGGTCGTGTAATCCTTACTTTTAATTTGAACTATTCGGCGTGGGTCTGTCTCAGAACTTATCAAAGCAATTACATTAATCGTAAAATTCGTCAACTCCTTATCAAAATAATCATCGGCGCCCTTTACTTTTTCCTGTTTGTAGTAGCCTCCATTTTTTATAAAAACATAGCTGTAATTATTGTTAACATGGTCGCTTGCTGCCTTTTCGAATAGTTGTGTAAATGCTTCTTTGCCGTATTTTGGTATATAATCAGCAACATCATTTATATCATCCTTTTCAGGTATTGAAATATTAATCAGATTGTAACGCTGTGAAAGCTTTGCAGCTTGAGCTTTGCCGCTTTCATCATTGTCATAACAGATATATAAAAAGTTGCATTTTTCTTTTAAAGCCCTAATTTGCTTAGGTTGTGGAAACATTGCCTCTGATTGAAAGCAAACAGCAATAAAGCCATTTGCATTTAGCACTAAACAATCTTTTTCACCTGCAGTAATAATAATATTTTCGGTATGCTCCGGAAGCTGTTCAAATCCAAATATATCATCCTTTGTCTGATTCTTATAAAATTGCTTTTTTACTTTTTTTTCAGGTATTGCCGGGATGTAAACTTTAGATTTATTATTTACTAAATAATCAAATGCCAGGACTCCTTTAAAAATCTTAAATTGTTTTAACTCACCATCTTTCTCATACTCTATTTTATCAGCTGCAGCAACATTAAATAACTCGAGTGTAGCTTTACCAACTGTCAGTTTTTCCCAGAATTTTAGACATTCATTGTTTAGTTTACGGTGAATTACATTAAAATAATCCACAGGCACTTTACCATATTCTTTTTTATCATGCCCATTTAAACCTAAATTCAAATTGTCATTAATAATGTATAAAACCTTATTAAAATCTTTTTTGCAGTCTATCCCTTCAAGATAGGCTACGAGCTGAAAGGCGTCACCCTGATTACCGCTTGAAAAACATTTAAACGAACCATTTTTATAAACTTTGAAGCTTGATTTTTTATCCTCTGTAAAAGGAGAACTGATATTCTTACTAAAATCTTTGACCTTTAAATAATGTGTATAAATGTCAAAAACAGTAACTTTGCTTAGAATTTGGTCTTTTTTTATCATAAATCAAATTTTTAAAGGAGGGGCTTCGTGGGAGAACCCCTTTTTTTGTTTTCTAATAATCTGGTATATTATAATCTAAATTCTGGTTCGTTATTACCTCCAAGTCAATGACTGCAAGGTTTATTTTATTCGCCATATCTTTTAAATATCTGCTTCTTTCTTTAAACTGAATCTTTCTTTTTATAAACTCTTCGATTGTCATTTCACCATTGTCATAACTCTTTTTAGCAATCTCATATAATTGTTGGTAGTCGTTGTATATGCTCATTTCATCATCATATCTAGATTGTAGGAGATTCAAATAATTAAATTTAGACCTTAATCTAATCAATTCAGATTTTAAGGATACTTTGCTTTTTTGTACCAGGCTATTTACTTTCATTTCTATACCTCTGTTACTCTTTAAAAAGGCTGCAAGATTACCCACATTGTACGTTAAATAAGGCTTGTGGTTCATAAAATCATATCCAAGAGATGGAAGAAAATACAGATAATTATATTTTTTATCCTTTTTATACTCCTCTAAATCAGCGTTCAAAACCTTGCTATGATGCTCTATTACATACATTTCAAGGCTATCAAGAGGTTTATTTAGCTGTGCTTTAGTGGTTATATTGAATAATAAAATAATTATGAGGGGTGTGTTTTTCATTTTTCGAGGTGTTTTTTATAATGTTCAATTGCTTTTACAATTGCATCGTTAAGAGTTGACTTTTCCCCCCGTTCAGTCAGTCTGTTTTTTATAAAACTCGCCTGTTCATGCGCCTTTAGGCTCATTTTGACAGTGTACGATTTTGTAATTTTTGTTTCCATTTTAAAGCTGTTTTTGTTGTAATTGTTGTAAATATAGTAATTGTAGTAATTACAACAAATAAATGTTGAAAACTTTTTAAAGGCGGGGGGGTGTGGGGGGGTGACAAAATAAAGATTTTGTACACGTCCGGGAACATTTAAAAATGAACAGTTCCGACAAAAAAAAAGGCGAAATTTTTTATTTTTGGTACTGGAAAATAAATACGAAAATAAACACTACTAAGGTATTTTATGAACGTCCGTAGCCTTACCGCTAACGGATGGCGGTATGGTTAGTTGCCGATTACGAAGCACTTTTCTTCAAGTTACAACTACTTTTGATAAGAGCTGTCCCGCTCGAATGCCCACTACACCGGCAATTAACTATACCGCGTGTTATGTACAAGCGCAAAGCTGTACTTCTAATCAAGTTCAGTGGGAGTAATTTTATTGTTTTTTTTCTCCCTCCTTTAAAAAAGAGTAAAACTTACAAAGTGCAGTTTCATAACGTTGTTTAGCACTACTGTTTGCAAATGCTCCGTAGGTCATATCAAAAAACTGGGCTATCTGCTTATTTGATAGCCCAGTTTCTTTTTTTAGTTCTTTAATTTTCATTATGACAAGCTTCACAGTAAACAAAGATTTCAAGTGTATTTTCTGTTTTTTCGTCGATTAAGTAACAGGCAAAACTTTCACCGCAAGCACATTGGTAACTACCTTTTTTAATATAAGTTCCAAAGTTTTCTGCTTTTTCTTGTTCTGCTGCTTCGATTGTTGCTTCCTGAGTTGTTAAATAAGTTTCCATCGTTTTTGTTTTTAAATGATTAATTAAATATTACTCTACAAATATAAGCATATACTTAATATAAAACAAGCTTTTTCAATTTATTTTCAGTAAATACTTAATTTTATTCTAAAATTGGCTGCCAACCCACAAAAAAACAATAAAATTACCATGCTTCGTATCAGGTTCAGTAGGTTAATAATGCGCCATATACATAACACGTAATATATTTCATTGTGAAAAACAACGAAAACATATTACCATAGTTAGCAACAATAAAAATTATTCAGGTTCTTTTTCTACAAATAAGTTATAGTTACTCTTTTTAGCTTTCCATTTTTCCCAAGCTAATTTCTTTGCTTCGGTTTCATTTTTTGCATTTACAATGACTTCTTCACTCCAAGTTTGGTTAATTTCAATTTTATACTTTGCCATAATTTTAAAAGTTGCTAACAATATTTTATTAAAATTTCTCTGCTCTCCATTGAGTAAATTACAATGGGGCAAAGCTACTTATAGTATGCAAATCATACTACAGACTATAGTTAGCATTTTAAGTTCGAAATAATCCCCACA
>JAQIDF010000301.1 GCA_027858145.1 Prolixibacteraceae bacterium
GAACAAAATGGAAAAATCAACAAAAGGAAACTGCCCGGTAATGCACGGGGCAAATACAGATACGAACAGTTCTGTAATGAGTTGGTGGCCAAATGCACTTAATTTGGATATCCTTCACCAGCACGATACAAAAACAAACCCTTTAGGACAGGAATTTAATTATCGGGAAGAATTTAAAAAACTGGATTTGGAAGCCGTAAAAAGCGACCTTAAAAAGTTAATGACCGATAGTCAGGACTGGTGGCCGGCCGACTGGGGTAACTACGGTGGTTTGATGATACGGATGGCGTGGCACAGTGCCGGTACATATCGTACAGCCGATGGTCGTGGCGGCAGCAATACCGGCAATCAGCGTTTTGCCCCACTCAATAGTTGGCCTGATAATGTGAACCTGGACAAGGCACGCAGACTGTTATGGCCTGTAAAGAAAAAGTACGGTAACAAATTATCATGGGCCGATTTAATGATTCTGGCCGGAAATATGGCCTATGAATCTATGGGATTTAAAACCTTTGGTTTTGGTGGCGGACGAGAAGATATTTGGCATCCTGAAAAAGATATTTATTGGGGCTCAGAGAAAGAATGGCTGGATAAAAATCGTTATTCCGACAAGTCGGATGAAGAAACGCTTGAAAATCCCCTGGCTGCAGTTCAAATGGGATTGATTTATGTTAACCCCGAAGGTGTTGACGGAAAACCTGACCCTCTGAAAACAGCACAGGCCATGCGTGTGACATTTGAGCGTATGGCAATGAATGATGAAGAAACTGTGGCATTAACCGCCGGAGGCCATACGGTAGGTAAAACGCACGGCAATGGCGATGCATCCCTTTTGGGGCCTGATCCCGAAGGCGCACCTGTGGAAGAGCAAGGTTTGGGTTGGAAAAATCCACAAGGTAAAGGACATTCCGAAAATACTGTTACAAGTGGTTTGGAGGGTGCATGGACTACTCACCCAAACAAGTGGAACAACACTTATTTCTACTTGCTTTTTACCTGCGATTGGGAAACTCGGGAGAGCCCTGCCGGTGCTAAACAATGGGAGCCGATAAATATTAAAGAGGAAGATAAACCTTTCGATGCCCATGTTAAGGGTGTACGCAGGAACCCGATGATGACCGATGCGGACATGGCTTTAAAAATGGATCCGGAGTATCGAAAAATTGCAGAGCGTTTTTATAAAGACCCCAAATACTTCGAGGAGGCGTTTGCCCGTGCATGGTTTAAGCTTACCCACCGCGATCTGGGGCCTAAAAGCCGGTATGTGGGAGCCGATGTGCCCGAAGAAGATTTAATTTGGCAAGATCCTATTCCCACAGTAAATTATACCCTTTCAGAATCGGAAATTGAAGAGATGAAAGTTAAACTGCTGAATTGTGGTTTGAGCCTAAGCGAACTGATTAATACTGCATGGGACAGTGCACGTACTTTCAGGTGTTCCGATTACAGGGGCGGGGCAAATGGAGCTAGAATACGACTTGCACCTCAAAAAAACTGGGAAGGAAATGAACCTGAGCGACTTCAGAAAGTTTTGAAAAAACTCACAGAAATACAGGAAGGTTTAGCCAAAAAAGTGAGCATTGCCGATTTAATTGTTTTAGGCGGAAGTGCAGCCGTAGAAAAAGCTGCGCACGAAGCCGGAGTAAATATTAAAGTGCCGTTTGCACCCGGCAGGGGCGATGCTACTGATGAAATGACCGATGCCGAATCGTTTGATTATTTAGAACCTTTGCATGATGGTTACAGAAACTGGCAGAAGAAAGAATACGTTGTAAAGTCTGAGGAGATGCTTCTCGACAGAACTCAGCTCATGGGGCTAACCGCACCTGAAATGACAGTGCTGGTTGGTGGTATGCGTGTATTGGGAACAAACCATGGAGGAACTAAGCATGGTGTGTTTACTGACAAAGTTGGAGTGCTGACAAACGATTTCTTTGTAAACCTTACTGATATGAACTATACATGGGAGCCTGTTTCTGAAAATCTTTACAACATTGTAGATAAAAAGACTAAGCAATCCAAATGGACGGCATCCCGGGTTGATTTGGTTTTTGGCTCTAATTCAGTATTACGTGCTTATGCCGAACTGTACGCACAGGACGACAACAAAGAAAAGTTTGTTAACGATTTTGTGAGTGCATGGGATAAAGTGATGAATGCGGATCGCTTTGATTTGAAGAAATAAAAAAACAAACATAACATTATGGCAGAAAGAATCAGCACAAATCGTATTCCGGCAACTAAAATAAGTGCGTGTAACCTTCGTACCGGAATGGATAAAGATTGTTTAAAAGAGGCCATTATTGACCAATTGTATTATAAACAGGGGCGAAATCCGGCTAATGCATCAATCAACGATGTTTATTTGGCGGTTTCTTATGCTCTTCGCGACAGGCTATTGCAACGAGGATTAAAAACATTTGATACGGTGTTAGCCGATAAAAAGGTTCGTCTTGTCAGTTACCTCTCAGCCGAGTTTCTCATGGGGCCACAATTAGGGGCAAATTTAATCGATTTAAATGTTTATGAAGAAATGCAACAAGCCGTAACTGAGCTTGGTTTTGATTTTAAATCAATTTTAGAACAAGAAGAAGAGCCGGGTTTGGGAAATGGCGGTTTGGGTAGGTTGGCTGCATGTTACATGGATTCTCTTGCATCGGTGGAAATACCAGCTATTGGATATGGTATTCGTTATGAATTTGGCATTTTCGACCAGGAAATTAAAGATGGTTGGCAGGTAGAAATTACCGACAAATGGTTACGTTATGGTAATCCATGGGAAATTGCACGACCTGAAAGTGCGATAAATGTAAAATTTGGAGGTAATACCGAATGGTATAAGGATAATAATGGCAAAAAATTGCGACGCTGGATTCCGGCATATATGGTAAAAGGAATTCCTTACGATACCTCAGAAATGGGGTATGATGTTGATTCGTGTAATTTTCTTCGCTTATGGAAATCGGAGGCAGTGGAATCTTTTGATTTTACATCGTTTAATCATGGAGATTATTACAAGGCAGTAATGGAAAAGGTAGAGTCGGAAAACATAAGTAAAGTGCTATACCCGAATGATGAAAAGGCAGAAGGGAAACAATTACGTTTAAAACAGCAATACTTCTTTTCTTCCTGTTCTTTGCAGGATATGATGCGTATGCACTTGAAACACAATGGACAGCCACAGGAGTTTTATAAAAAATGGGCTATACAGCTTAACGATACGCACCCTGCTGTTTCGGTAGCTGAATTAATGAGGCTTTTAGTTGATGAGCATCAATTAGACTGGGTAGCTGCATGGGAAACTACCTGTAAAACATTTAGCTATACCAACCATACTTTGTTGCCTGAAGCATTAGAAAAATGGCCACTTGACCTGTTTAAAAACCTACTGCCACGTTTATTAGAAATTATTTATGAAATCAACCTTAGGTTTTTGGAACAAGTAAAGGCTAAATTTCCCGGAGATGATGCTTTGATATCCCGAATGTCGATTATTGATGAAACAGGAAATTCTTACATCCGAATGGCGAATTTGGCGTGCGCAGGAAGCTATGCGATTAATGGAGTTGCAGCTTTACATACTCAGTTGCTAAAACAGAAAGTGTTGAATGATTGGGTGGCAATGTATCCTGAACGCTTTCATAATGTTACCAACGGTGTAACTCCACGTCGTTTTGTGGTTTTAAGTAATCCCGGATTAAGTAAACTTATAACCGGAGCTATTGGTGAAAACTGGCCTCGAAATCTAGATGAACTCAGACAACTTGAACCCTTTGCCAACGATGCTTCTTTTAAAGAACAATTTCGAAAAGTAAAACTGGATAATAAACAGATACTTTCTTCAAGAATAAAAGAAAGAACAGGCATTGTCGTCAATCCGGCTTCGATGTTCGATATACAGGTAAAGCGTATTCATCAATATAAAAGACAAGATCTTAATGCTTTGCATATTCTGACACTATATATACGCATTAAACACAACCCTTCCATTGATATTGAACCCCGAACATTTATTTTTGGAGGAAAAGCAGCACCGGGATACCGCATGGCTAAACTTATGATTAAACTGATTACCTCAGTAGGTAATTTAGTTAATAACGACCCTGATGTTCGTGACCGTTTGAAAGTTGTTTTCTACCCGGATTTTAATGTTAAAAATGCTCAATACATTTATCCGGCAGCCGATTTGTCAGAACAGATTTCTACTGCCGGGAAAGAAGCCAGTGGCACAGGAAACATGAAATTTTCCATGAATGGCGCACTGACTATTGGTACGCTTGATGGAGCAAATATTGAAATTAGAGAAGAAGTAGGGGAAGAGAACTTCTTTCTGTTTGGACTAAATGCGGAACAGGTTGAGGAAACTAAACAAAATGGATACAACCCCGGTTTTATTTATGAAAATAACCAGGAACTTAAACAATCAATAGACCTTATTGACTCAGGACTTTTGTCTGGTGGCGATAAAAACTTATTTAAACCAATTACTGAGCATTTATTAAGGTACGACCCATATTTGCTTTTTGCTGATTATCCTTTATATATTTCGTGTCAGGAATTGGTTTCCAAAACGTGGAGCAATAAGGATGAGTGGGACAAGATGGCCATTTTAAATGTTGCACGAATGGGTAAATTCTCGTCGGACAGATCTATTAGAGACTATTGTGAAAAAATTTGGAAAGTGAAGCCATATAGAATAAAGGGATAAAACTTAAACAGAGTTTCTTAAAAAACCAGATTAAAAAAGCGATTTACATAGCTATTTTATAAATGCTGGCAATAACTTGGATAAAATAATATTCTATGAGTGATTTAAGTAAAGATAATTTTGATTTAATCGTAATTGGTTCAGGCCCGGCTGGTCAAAAAGGAGCAATAGCAGCTTCAAAATTAGGTAAAAAAGTTGCCGTGATCGATCGGAAATATATGATTGGTGGGGTGTCGCTACACAGAGGGACAATTCCTAGTAAAACCCTGAGAGAAGTAATCATATATCTTTCCGGCATTCGTCAGCGCAGTTTTTATGGAAAAGATTATAGCATTAAAGAAAATATTAGTGGAGAAGATTTGGATACCCGAATTAAGATTGTAGAACAGCGAGAAATGGCTGTTATTAATGATCAACTTAAACGGAATGGCATTCAACTGTTTTATGGAATGGCTCGGTTTATCGATAAGCACACCGTTGAGGTTGATGCAGATGATGGTGTTTTGCAACTTAAAGCCGAGCATTTTCTAATTGCTTGTGGAACCCGTCCTGCCGATAATCCTAAAATTCCTTTTGATGGTGAGAAAATTATTAATGTAGATCAGATTCTTAATCTTAAAGTAATGCCCCGCAAAATGATTGTTATTGGCGCTGGTGTTATAGGTTTAGAATATGCTTCGATGTTTTCAGCAATGGATGTTGAAGTAACTTTAATTGAGCAAAGGCCTGAGATGTTAACCTTTGTCGATGACGAAATTATAGATCGTTTAAGTTACCACCTTCGGAATCAGAATACGATTTTCCGATTGAATGAAACACTGAAAAACGTAAAAAAAGATACTGATGGAATGGTGGTGGCTAAATTAGAAAGTGGTAAAACAATAAAAGCTGAAACTTTTGTTTATGCTGTTGGCAGGCAAGCTAACTCAGACCTGTTGAATTTAGATGTATTGGGTGTTGATGTAGATGAAAGAGGAAGAATAGATGTTAACGACCAATTTCAAACCAAACTTTCTCATATTTATGCAGCCGGCGATGTGATTGGTTTTCCGGCTCTGGCAGCATCATCAATGGAGCAGGGGCGAATGGCGGCCTGCAACATGTTTGGAGCCCCTGCAAATTACAAACCCGAATTGTTGCCTTACGGAATATATACCATTCCTGAAATATCAATGATAGGTAAAACAGAGCAGGAGTTAACAGCAGCTAAAGTTCCTTACGAAACAGGAATCTCTCGTTTTGTAGAATTAGCGCGCAGCGGTATAATGGGGCTTGAAATTGGTGTGTTAAAACTATTATTTGATCCTAAAACATTAAAATTACATGGCGTACATATTATTGGCGAAACAGCCACTGAATTAATTCATATTGGACAATCTGTAATTAGTTTTGGTGGAACCATAGAATATTTTCGAGATACTGTTTTTAACTATCCAACCCTGGCTGAAGCATACAAAGTTGCAGCCTTAGACGGGTTGAATAAACTGTAACTACAACCTGGTTGAATGTAAATATTATACATTATCAAGAATGAAAATCATAGTCCTTGAACATAAAAGCCACACCATAATAGACGTATTTAACATACATAGAAATAATTATGATTATATCTAATATTGTAAGTGATCTATCACCACAATTCCTGATAATCGGTAAACGAGTACTTGTTATTATGTACTAAGAGATTAATGATATAAATAGAAATATTGTATTATTGCAAAGATGATAGCGAATTACCTACAACCCATAAAAATGAACTTTCATACATATGACAAATAAAAATAAGTCAGGCGAAAGCCAACCCAGAAAATTTGGCACTTTTGGAGGGGTTTTTACGCCAAGTGTATTAACTATTCTCGGAGTAATACTTTTTCTTCGCTATGACACGGTAATTGGAAATGCTGGACTGTGGGGAGCATTATTGGTTTTATTGATCGCTAAATTATTTACCACAATCACAACTTTCTCATTATCATCTATTGCCACCAATATGAAAGTTAAAGGTGGAGGGTCTTATTATCTAATTAGTCGGAGTCTTGGGGTTGAATTTGGAGGCGTGATAGCCGTGTTTTTTTACATAGCATTATCATTGGCAGTTTCTTTATATTTAGTTGGTTTTACCGAAGCTTTGTTTCTGGCTTTTCCGGAGCTTGATATGTCTTTCATAATGGTTGCCACTTTAGCCAATATTATAGTTTTTATATTTGTTTATATCGGAGCCGGGTGGACAATAAAAGTACAATATTTTATACTCGCAATCGTGCTTGCTGCTATTGGTTCATACAGTTACGGAGCGTTTGAACACGCCTCTCTGGAAACGCTGGGTGAAAATCTCAAGCCTGTCTGGACAGCCAATCATTCTCTTTTAACCATATTTGCGTTGTTTTTTCCCGCAGTGACGGGAATTGAAGCCGGGATTAATATGTCAGGTGACTTAAAAAACCCTTCGAAATCCATTCCCAGGGGAACATTTATTGCCATTGGTTTTACGTTTGTTTGTTATGCCGGCATTGCTATTTTAATGGCTTCCAGCACCAGTCGCGAATCATTAGTTGGCGATGGTATGGTAATGGCCGAAAAAGCATGGTTCGTTCCTCTTGTTTTTGCCGGAGTAATTGCCGCAACACTGTCCTCCGCGTTGGGCAGTATGATGGGTGCTCCACGCATTTTGCAAGCTTTTGCCAAAGACAACGTTTTTAAAAGGCTTAAGTATTTTGCAGTCGGAAGCGGGAAATCAAACGAACCAAGAAGAGCCATCGTAATTACGTTCGTTTTTACGCAGCTGGGGCTTCTCGCAGGCGATTTGGATAGCATTGCTCCAATTATTACGATGTTCTTTCTGATAACCTACGGAACCATCAACCTGGCCAGTTTTTTCGAGAGCATTTCAAGAAATCCCACTTTCAGACCTACTTTTAAGCTAAATCATTGGTCAATTTCACTGCTGGGAGCTTTAATGAGTCTCGCTATTATGTTTCTTGTCAATTGGCTATGGGCATCAATTGCTATTGTCGCGTCTGTAACGTTGTTTCTTATCATTAAACGCGCCGAATTAATTGTTCAGTGGGGTGATGTGCTCAGCGGTTATGCTTATCGCCGTGCTCGCAGTGCACTACTAGCTCTTGAAAAAGAAAAATATCATCCAAAAAACTGGCGGCCATCTATCCTCTCCCTTAGTGGAATTGCCGGAAACAGGATGCATATGGTTAAATATGCCAATCTGCTTTCGGCAGAACGTGGCCTGGTGTCACTGGCACAAATCATAAGTGGCGATCTCGAAACCCTGAATAAACGGCGAATGGAAGGTGAAAAGTTATTACGCGACTTCATCAGGAAAGAAGAATTATCAGCGTTCCCGGTAGTAGTGGTTAATGAAAATATTTCGGATGGACTAAAATCGATCTTACAGTGTCACGGCATCGGTGGTTTAAGACCAAATATTGTACTTATTGGATGGAGTGACGATCCGGAAAAAAAGGACTCATTTTCATCTATTCTCAGCCTTACAAAAAAGATGGAACGAAGTTGTTTAATTCTTAGAAGCCACGAAGAAGAAAGAAGTTGGGAAAATCCTTTCGGTGCCATTAATATATGGTGGACAGATAAAATAAACGGGGCAATGATGTTGTTGCTGGCTTACCTTTTAAAAGGAAATCGTGAATGGCGCGATTGCCCTTTAAGAGTGCTGCTGCCTGTTGCACTTAAAGCCGATACCGAAAATGTTGAAAATGAGATGAAAAAAATATTACAAGGAGGACGAATAGAGGCTGAGATTGTTGTTTTACCAACCGATTCACCTCTCGAAGCAGTCCGTAAAGCTATGATACCCTCGGCCTTGCTATTTGCCGGGTTTGAGCCTTCGGATGATGATCCCGCCAGCGTATTACTTCCATTTATGGAGCAAATAGTTGATTTGCCCGGCGATCTAATTCTGACTTACAACGCTGGTGATTTAACCCTCGAAAGTTAAACCCAGTTTATGCATTATGAATTGCTAAAACGATGAATTAATGCATTGTGATAGCCCCTCAAATAAAAACCGACTCATCAAAAAAATCGAAGAGCCGGTGTATTATGCATTAAATTTTCTAGTTAATCTTATATCCTATGGCAGGCTTTCTACCACATCTTGCGAGTGGTAACTAATAATCATATCACTTCCGGCGCGTTTGATCGATGTTAGTATTTCAAGTGTGATCCTTTCTTCGTCAATCCAGCCTTTTTCGGCTGCTGCTTTCACCATCGAGAATTCACCACTTACATTGTATGCGCAAACAGGCATGTTGAATTCGTTTTTCACCCGGTTAATTACATCGAGGTAGCTCAACGCGGGTTTTACCATTACAATGTCAGCACCTTCTTCAATATCGAGTGCTACTTCGCGCAAGGCTTCGTTGCTGTTGGCCGGATCCATCTGGTAGGTTTTGCGGTCGCCAAACTGTGGCGCACTTTCGGCTGCTTCGCGGAATGGGCCGTAAAATGCTGAAGCGTATTTTGCCGAGTAGGCCATGATTGGTGTATTAAAAAGGCCGTCTTTGTCAAGTGCTTTACGAATAGCCCCAACACGCCCGTCCATCATGTCGCTGGGAGCTACCATGTCAGCTCCCTCGTTAGCGAGTGATACCGATTGCTTTGCCAATGTTTCGAGTGTAAGGTCGTTGTGTACGTCACCATCTACAATGGT
>JAQIDF010000347.1 GCA_027858145.1 Prolixibacteraceae bacterium
CAAACAAAACGGTCGCGATATTCAAAATTATCAACTTTTCAACGAAGTACGTAATCAGTATTATAAGGAGAATAAAACAAAAAAGGAATATCCGGCAGCAACCGGAATTGGCAAAGCTCACCGGGGGGTATCCATTGATTTTTGCGCTATAAAGGAATCTTCGGGTGTGAAGGCCTATTCTATTAATAATGAAAAGCAAAAAGCTCCTTATGCTTACGCGCAGTATGTATTGGTTGGTGAGTCTCCCGAAGGAAAAAAAGAAAAACAAGCCCCTCAGTTTGAACGGGCAAAACTTCTTTCTACCCCCCATGCTGATGTCTTGTTTTTATCGGGTACAGCTTCAATAATCGGAGAAGAAACGATTGGTGCCGGAGACCTGGAAAAGCAAACCGAAATTACCGCGCAGCACCTGAATACTTTGCAGGATTATCAGAATTTGATAAAATATAGTCAATCAGTCAGTTTCTCAAGGGGAGAATACGTGTACTTACGGGTGTATGTTAAAAATATCAGCGACATGCGTAAGGCAAAAATACTGTGTATTTCACATTTTGGCGAATCAGTACCAATGGCTTTTGTATTGGCTGATGTATGTCGTGATAATTTGCTTATTGAAATTGAAGGAGAAGTGAAATTGTGATATGAAAAATCCCCACATTAAACTGATGCAGGGATTTTTGTTTATGATTTTTGTACGATGTCTATTTCACTTTTTTAAGGACTTCAAGTGCTGCATCATAATCGGGTTCGTTTGTAACTTCAGGTACTATTTCTACAAGTTGAACGGTACCTTCTTTGTCAATTACAACGGTTCCTCGTGCCAGCAATGCCAATTCCTTCATCAGGTAGCCATATTTCTCACCAAACTCACGTTCCCTGTGATCCGAGAGGGTAACGATGCTGTCGAGGCCTTCAGCGGCGCAATAGCGTTTCTGTGCAAACGGTAAATCGAGCGAAACACTCAATACTACCACATCATCCATTTCGGATGCAATTTTATTAAACTGATGATTCTGTTTCTGGCAAACACCTGTGTCAATTGACGGATAAACGGCAATGACAACAGTTCTTCCTGCAAATGATGATAATTTTACTGGTTCTAAACTTTGGTTGATACCTGTAAAATCAGGTGCTTTGTCGCCAACTTTTATGGGGTTTCCGGTAAGTGTTACCGGGTTTCCTGCAAATGTTACAATTCCTTTTCTTTCTGACATATTTTTGTGTTTTATTTGTTATTATTTTGTTTTTCGTTTAATACTACAACCCAGGTTACGGGTTTCTTTTGTTTCAATTTCTTTATGGCATTAGTTACACCCTTTACAACTAAAAAACACCCCTAAATGTTTAATTTATTTTCAGGATCCTGCCTTTTTTCCTCTATTTAACGAAAACCATATTCCCGGTATACAAAAAGTGGCAAATACGATAAAGTACAAGTTCATACTTTTTGTGAAAAGATCGATATTGGTCACCGAAAGCGCGGCTTTTCCGAGATAAATTGATATGAATATAGTCGCCATCATCATACTGAGTGTTTGGCCAAAAACACGCATTGTAGCATTAATACCCGAGGCAATGCCGTAATTTTTCCGTTCAACTGAACCCATTATGGCATTGGTGTTTGGTGATGTGAAAAGTCCAAATCCAAATCCTAACACAGCTAAAGCTACCATTGTTAACGCAATGGATGTCCCGGGTGTAATAAAAACCATGAGTATTAGCGAGACAAGCGTTAATGCCATTCCGCCCGATGCAAGCAACCCTGCATCAATTTTATCAGAAAGCCGGCCGGTAAGAGGTGCTGTTATGGCCATAATGATTGGCTGTATAACCAACACTAGTCCGGCTTCTCCGGGTGACAGGCCTTTTGAAAACTGAAGATAAAGGCTCATGAGGAAACTCACACCAAAGGTTGATGAGTAATGAATTAATGCTGCGATATTGGAAAATGTAAACCGTTTGTTGCTTCGCAGTAGTTTAACATTTAAAATTGGATATGCTTTTTGGTTTTGGTTAAAAAAGAAATAAATCATGATAAGAATGCCGGCTACAAGCGAAAAAGCCCCGAGTGTTGTTTTCACATTTCCTCCACCATAAATGAAGGCTAAAATAGCTATGCCATATATAATACTTCCTTTATAATCGAAAGGATGTTGTTGCAATTTCTGCGATGTTTTTTTCAAATTGAAATGTGAGAGGAGTATTGCAGCAATGCCCAGGGGTACCGTTGATAAGAAGATAACACTCCATCCTCCAAATTCGGTTAATATTCCGCCAAGAAAAGGTCCTAACGACAGACCGGTATAGACGGCTCCGATATTCATACCCAGTGCAACGCCTCTTTTGTCCGGCGGGTAAACTTCAGTAATGATGGCAATAGCTGTTACACTCATTAATGCCGAGCCGGCTCCCTGTATTACACGGGCGGTAAGTAACATGGGAATATTAACACTGAGACCTGATAATAACGATGTGACTGTGAAAATGTAAAGTCCAGCCCTGAAAAACCGGACACGTCCCCAGATGTCTGAAGCCTTACTCATAGGAAGCAGCACAATAGCATTGGCAAGGAGAAAAGAATTTGTAATCCAGCTTAACATTGTAGCGTTACATCCAAAATATTCCTGTATGTCCGGAAGGCCTATATTTACAGCCGATAACATGAAAGGATTCATGAACGATGCAAACATCGTAGTAATTAAAATCGGCCAGCGAAGTGCCTCTTTATCCTGATGATGCTTTTTTTCTTCTGTCATATCTAATGTATTTCCAGATGTATTGCAAAAAATATAAGATTCAAAAATGCAAAATACTTTTTATTAACCCAACTTGTAAGGAAAAAAGCAAAAAACAATTTATTTTGGCCTAAAATGCACCTTTAAAAATCTTAAACGCCTGATAACCAGATATAGTGTATTTGAAACCCTGATTGTAGTG
>JAQIDF010000361.1 GCA_027858145.1 Prolixibacteraceae bacterium
TGAACAATAATACCGTTTTAAGTATGTATCACGGCAATCAGGGCAATTTATGGTGTGGGCTCGATAATGGCATAGCAAAAATTGAATACAACCGTGCAGTAAGCTTTATTCAGGGTTACTACGATATTGGTACCGGATATTGTATAGAAAAAAAACATGAAAATATTTTCCTGGGAACCAATCAAGGGCTATACACAATAAAAGAAAAGAATTTTGCCAGCCCGTTAAAAACACGGGATGATTTCAAAAGGATAGAAGGGGCCAATGGACAGGTATGGTCGTTGTTTGTTGATGAAGAATCTGATAAAGTGTTGTGTGGGCATAATCTTGGTGTTTTCGTTGTGGATGAGTTGAAAGCTAAAAAAATAACACCTCAGGATGTGAATGGTGTGTGGGATTTCAGGAAAATACCCGGCTATGATGATAAGTTGATCGTGGGCACATACGGTGGTTTGTCAGTTATTGAACGTTCCGGCAATACATGGCAGTTTTCCCATCGAATTAATGGATTTAATGAGTCATCGCGATTTATTGAATGGGCAGAAGATGGGGCATTATGGATAGCCCACGGTGTGCTCGGTGTTTTTAAATTATATTTTAGTGATGATTACACTAAAATTATAAAAATTAAAACAAATCATGATTTTAAGGGGCTCAAAGATTCACTGAATATAACATTATCAAAAGTGAATGGTGATATTTTGTTTACTTCCGATCATGGTTTGTATTATCCCGATGACAATGGAACAGATTTTTATCACAGTGAGCTGGAAGCCTATTTTAGTGATTATGCAAAATTCCCTTCACAAATCAAGCAAGACAAAGTTGGAAATATTTGGTATTTTATCAATGATGGGGTCGGGGTTTTACGCCGACAGGAAGATGGAACCTATAAACATATTTATAATCCACTTTTAACGCTAAAAAATAAGCTCGTGAGTGGGTTTGAATCTATCTATTTTTGGGATGAAGAAACGACTTTTTTTGGTGTTGAAGATGGTTTTGGCCAGTATTCAGTGGTAAGCGACATTAATTATTATCAGCCATTTGATGTACACATACGGCCGTTTCGGAATCAATCAACAGAACAAGAGTATGACGAATTTTATAGCAATAGTGCTTTGGTGAATAATCAAAAGCACGTTCCGGTTTATCCGTTTGAAACCAATAATTTTGAAGTGGAGTATTCAGCAACCTGGTTTGGAAATAGCGAAGTTGAGTACACAACGTGGCTCGATGGGTTTGAACAATCATGGCACACATGGTCAACTTCCGGGAAACGTCAGTTTACGCGTTTGCCCGAGGGTGATTATACCTTCAAGGTAAAAGCACGTAATATGTTTGGTGTTGAGACCTTACCGGCTACTTTTAAGTTTACAGTTACGCCACCATGGTATCGAACGGCCGTTGCTAATACCGTTTACATTGTTCTGATTTTGTCGTTTATGGTTTTGATGTGGTACACAACATCCAAACTGGTTCAAAAAGCTGCGCTAAAGGAAAAAATAAGGCAAAAGGAAAAATTCAGGGAAAAAGAAGAGGCTTTACGACACGAGGCTTTGATAAATGAGAAAGAAATGATCAGGCTTCGAAACGAAAAGCTTCGTAATGATATGCTATACAAAGAAAAAGAGTTGGCAAATTCTACAATGCATATTGTCCAGAAAAATGAGTTTTTGAAAAAAATCAAAGATGAACTATTTAAAATTAAAAACGACAATGGTGCCTCTGGAACTGATAAAAAGGTGGCATCTGTAATCCGTAAAATTGAACGCGATATCCATAATGAATCGCATTGGGAGGTTTTTGAAACACATTTTGATCAGGTTCACGAAGATTTTCTGAAAAGACTATCATCTAAACACACAAGTTTGACTCCTCGTGAGCTTAAGCTGGCAGCTTATTTAAGGATGAATATGTCATCAAAAGAAATAGCTTCGCTAATGAATATAACGCCCAGGGCTGTTGAAAATAACCGGTCGAGGCTTCGGAAAAAACTAAGATTATCACAGGGAGATAATCTGGTTGATTATGTCTTAAATATTTAGTCTTTTTTAATATCAACAGTTCGTTAATATTTTTTAAGACATTAATAGTGAGCTGTTTATGCTTCGATAAGATATTTGTCTAAATTGCTTATGTTTAATGCATTACAAATAAGTATATTGTCTCATGTCTCATGTCTAAAATCTAACGATCTATTGAATCTGGTTTTTATTTGTTTCTCCTTTTTCTGTTTTTTTTATAAAATATCACCTCTGATTATTATCGTTAATGCAAGTCGATAATTATTGATGTGAATGAGCCATTGTGAGTGTTCTGTTTTTTGTTCTGTGTGTTTAATTATGCATCCAATTGCAATAAAAACAGTCATTTAGTAAAAATGGTGTGAGTTTTTTGTGAGGTCTTTTTATGTTAGGATGAGTGTTTTGTGTGTTAAATAATTGTGAAGTGTTTGGGTGTAACCTTAGATTTGTGGCTATGGTTTAATTAAAATTTCCAAATCATTTCACTATGAAAAAAACACTAGGAATTTTGCTTTTATTAATGTGGGCAGCAACACTGCCTGCACAGGAAGTTACCGTAAGTGGTACTGTGACTTCTGCTACCGACGGATCTCCGCTTCCCGGAGTTAGCGTGGTAGAAAAAGGTACCACAGTAGGTACAGTTACAAATGTCGATGGAGAATATTCTATCGCTACAGAAACAGGTACAACACTCGTTTTTTCATTTATTGGTATGAAAACAGAAGAACATTCTGTTACAGGGCCAACTTTAAATGTAGAATTACAAGATGAACTAACCGACCTTGATGAAGTTATTGTGGTTGGTTATGGTGTTCAGAAGAAAAGTGTTGTAACCGCTGCGATAAGTAGTGTAGATTCTGAAGATCTTGACAAAACGAAACCTTCGCGTATTGAAGATGTTTTGAAAGGAAAGGTTTCAGGTGTACAAATTACTCAGAGTTCCGGTCAGCCCGGATCTGATTCAAAAGTACGTATCAGGGGTATTGGTACTATTAATAATAGTGAGCCTCTGTATATTGTTGACGGAATGGCCGTAGGTGGTGGTATTAGCTACCTTAATCCTTCTGACATCGAATCAGTTGAGATTCTGAAAGATGCTGCTTCGGCTGCTGTGTATGGTGCACGTGCTGCCAATGGCGTAATTCTTATTACAACAAAACAAGGTTCAAAAGGTGCTGCTAATGTGAACTACGATTTTTCTTATGGATGGCAAAATCCGTGGCAGAAAAAATCAGTTCTTGATGCTACCGAGTACATGGTTATCATGAATGAGGCATTGCACAATGATGGTAATGCACTGCGTTATTCGCAGGAAGAAATTGCCAATGCTGGTGCCGGAACCGACTGGCAGGATGAAACATTTAACTACAATGCTCCGGTAGTCAATCATCAGGTTAGTATTGATGGTGGTAGCGAAAAGGGTAGTTACTTTCTATCGTTCGGATATTACAATCAGGAAGGTATTGTTGGTGGTAATTACGACAAATCGAACTACGAACGGTATAGTATTCGTTTGAATAATACTTATGAACTGTTCGATTACGACCGTTTGTTGTTTAGTAATATGCGTGTTGGAACTAACATTGGTTATTCACGTGTACTTTCTAGCGGAATTGAAACCAATACTGAATATGGATCGGTTTTGGGTAGTGCAATTACTTTCAATCCAATTGTACCGGTTTACGCCGAAGATCCCGATGCTGTTCAGGAGAGTTACCCTACAGCTGTGACCGATGAAGATGGAAAAGTTTTTTCAACTCCACCATCAGGATTTCAGGAAATTGCAAACCCTGTAGCCATGCTAAATGCTCCAACCAGTAACCTTAATAATGAAGATAAGTTTGTATCATCATTCTGGGCTGAGTTGGAAATTGTTGAAGGCCTCAAGTTCAAATCGAGTTATGGCGTTGACCTTGCTTTCTGGGGAGCAGATGGATACGAATTTCC
>JAQIDF010000530.1 GCA_027858145.1 Prolixibacteraceae bacterium
CGCTGGCTACCATCCTGATTTTGCCATTGATAATTGGTGTGGCACTCTATTTAAAATCAGTCCCACTACTTGGCGAACACTCATTAATTGAGCTAATTACCACATCCAACTGGCACCCCAACAAGGGAAAATTCGGCTTCTGGCCGTTCATCGCCAGTTCAATGTATGTAACTATTTTATCATTTATTTTTGCGGCTCCGGTTTGCCTGCTGTCCGGCATCTATTTAACCCAGTTTGCAAGTAAAAAGCTTATCGATATTATGCATCCCGTTATCGATATACTTGCTGGTTTGCCTTCGGTTATTTACGGTGTATGGGGCGTACTTATTATAGTACCTTTCACCAGTAATGTACTTGCCCCGCTATTTAACACCGAATCGTCGGGTTATTCAATATTATCGGGAGGAATCGTTTTAGCCATTATGTGTATCCCATACATGCTGAACATGCTTATCGAAATATTCAATACTGTACCACGTGGCTTACAAGAAGCATCGTTGTCGTTGGGAGCCACTTACTGGGAATCGGTAAAGCATGTGGTGGTACGGGGCAGCTACCCCGGCATTATCTCATCGTTTGGACTGGGGCTTGCCAAAGCTTTTGGCGAAACACTGGCCGTGATGATGGTTGTAGGGAACATGGTGCAGGTTACCGGCAACCCGTTTAAGGCCGGCTACCCACTTCCGGCGCTTATTGCCAATAACTATGGCGAAATGCTCTCTATTCCTATGTACGACTCGGCGCTGATGTTTGCAGCATTACTCCTGTTAGTCATCATTTTGATAATCAACCTTGTTTTCAGATACTTTATCCAAAAAACCCAACTACGATGAAACGAGCAAAAGTAATTGAAGAAAAGTTTTTCAAAAATCTTTCGGGCATAGCAACTTATTCGCTTATAGCCATACTGGCCTTTATTATTGTAGTCATTTTTGTGAAGGGATTCAACGCTTTATCACTCGATATGATTACCAAAACCCCAAAAGGCGGTTATTATTATGGAGGCGAGGGTGGTGTGCTCAATGCCATTATCGGGTCGCTGTACATAGCACTTGGCGCAACATTAATATCCATACTCATTGGTGTACCGGCAGCCCTTTACATCAATGTACATCTTATTCGTCATAAAAAAACCCAGGAGTTGGTGCGTTATTTTCTCGATGCGTTGTGGGGAATCCCATCAATTGTGTACGGTGCTTTTGGATTTACCCTAATGCTATATTTAGGCATGAATGCATCGTTGCTGGCAGGTATTATCACCGTAGCCCTGCTCATATCACCCATTGTTGTGCGCACATTCGACGAGGTGTTATGTAAAATACCCATTGGCATGCAGGAATCAGTGCTAGCCATGGGATCCACCAAAACAGAAACAGCTTTCAAAATAATGCTAAAACAAGGCTTTCCGGGACTCATTACAGCCATACTGCTGGCGTTTGGCCGCGGGATTGGCGACGCAGCTTCGGTACTTTTTACCGCAGGGTACACCGACCTGATACCAGTGAACCTCGACGAACCAGCAGCAACCCTGCCGCTGGCCATCTTTTTCCAACTCAGCTCGCCCATCCCCGAAGTTAGGGAAAGGGCTTATGCAGCAGCTGCTATTCTTACCATTATTATTTTAATAATTAGTGTATCGGCACGTGCTTTATCGCGCCGCTATTCAAAAACCATCATTAAATAAAATCAAGGGGAAATGGAACTATTACAAGCAAAAGTTATGACACAATCAACGTTGTCTTTAAAAAAAACAGAAAAGGTTTTACTACCGTCAGCTATAAGCATTAAGAATCTCAACGTTACTGCTCCGGGGCATCATATACTGAAAAACGTCAATCTCGAAATACCAAAAAACAAAGTCACTGTGTTGCTCGGCCCTTCGGGCTGCGGAAAAACCACCCTACTGAAAAGCCTCAACCGCTTAACCGATTTGTACAAAGAGCTGAAAGTTACAGGCAACATCAATATTGATGGCGATGATATACTGAACACGCAGCAGAATGTTGCTGATCTGCGCCAAAAAATGGGACTATTATCACAGCGCCCCTACCCGCTCCCCATGTCGATTTATAAAAATGTAGCCTACGGGTTGAAACTGAAAGGTATAAATAACAAAAAACTCATTGAGCACAACATAGAGAAAAACCTTCGCGAAGTGGGTTTGTGGGATGAAGTAAAAGAACGCCTGCACACACCGGCCAACAACCTCTCGATTGGTCAGCAACAACGCCTGTGCCTGGCACGCGGACTGGCCGTAAAACCATTGATTATTCTGGCCGACGAGCCCACTTCGGCACTCGACCCGGTTTCAAGCAGCACCATCGAAAATCTTTTCCGCGAAATAAAAAGTCATTATACCATTGTGCTGGTTACCCATATTTTACGTCAGGCCAAACGATTGGCCGACAATGTA
>JAQIDF010000512.1 GCA_027858145.1 Prolixibacteraceae bacterium
TCCCCAGTAGCTCAGTTGGTTAGAGCGGCGGACTGTTAATCCGTAGGTCGTAGGTTCAAGTCCTACCTGGGGAGCAAAAAAAGCTGGTCAGATATGATCGGCTTTTTTTATACCCAAAATCTGCATCAATGTTTTACATTTACATCCTATACTCCAAGAAATATGACCTTTACTATGTCGGATACACCGATGATGTAAAAAGAAGACTACAGGAACACAATCTGATTTCTGAAAACAGTTACACTTCAAAACATCGTCCTTGGCTGCTCGAAGCGGTATTTGATGTTGGAAATTCCCGTTCGTTAGCAATGAAAATCGAGAAACATATTAAAAAACAAAAGAGCAAAGAATACATCTGCGAAATTATTCGTCGAAATTCTATTTCTCGATTAATCGAAAGATTTAGCTCTGGTGGTTAGAGCGGCCCCGATGGACATCCTTTAGGGGTTAGACATAGATCGATACTCGATACAAGACTATTTGATTGAAAGCTGAACCCCAAGAAATCTCCACTTGTTGGATATTCATCGTAATAGAATTGTTCAAGTGGATGTTTTTATAGTTCAGCCTACCTGTTGAAAACATTTTAATGAATACCAGTGCGAATAGTTGACAAAAAGACAAAATAAGCATACTTTCGCAGCAAAACA
Organism: Prolixibacteraceae bacterium; assembly: GCA_027858145.1. Lineage (GTDB taxonomy): Bacteria > Bacteroidota > Bacteroidia > Bacteroidales > Prolixibacteraceae > Roseimarinus. The sequence continues at coordinate 651 of JAQIDF010000512.1, forward strand.
CAAGTCATGCCATATCGCCGTTTACCAACAACAGATAAAGCCCGTTTAAGGGCACTCGAAAAATGCCAAAAACAAATTACAAGCGTAAAGCCCGAAGAAAGGGCTGTTTCAGAACATTTGGCAACTGAACTTAAAGTATTTCTTCCACGTTTTCAGCAATCAATCATAAACCTCGAAGCTGCAAAAAACAATCAGGTTGACAAGAACAAACAATACATTTACCTGCAACGTAAAGCAAGATTGTACGTTTCACACTATATCCAGGTAATGAACATGGCCATTTCCAGGGGTGAACTGAAACCCGAAATCCGCGAATTTTACGATTTGTATTCATACGGGAATACAGTACCACCATTAAACGCTGAAAAAGACCTTCTTGAATGGGGCAAAAAAGTAATTGAAGGTGACAAAAAAAGAATCCAGAATGGCGGCAGCCCCATTTACAATCCATCAATTGCACTGGTAAAAGTAAATTACGAAAAATATACCGAGGTCTATCATTTTCAGAAAACACTGCAAACAACAACCGACCGTAGCTCGCAACAGGTAAACAACTTGCGCAACGAAGCCGATAAACTCATTCAGAATATCTGGAACGAAGTAGAGCAGAAATTTCAACCTTTGCACAATGGCAGAAACCGTGCCCTCAGCGAGGAGTATGGTGTAGTTTATGTTTACCGGAAATCGGAAAAGAAAAAGTTAGAGGCTATGCAGCTACAACCTGAGTTCAATTTCTGAACGTTTCTTTTCTTCCCTGATTTTAAAATAAGCCATTAAAGCCACTACGGCAACCAAACTAAATGCAGCAGCAACCCAGGCATATTCCATATTGGCACCAAGTGTCTCAGGGTCTGCTTTTAATGCCCCGGTGCCATAGAAATAATAAGCCACAACAGCAACAGCATTATTTATAAAATGGGCAATAACAGGCAACCATAAGTTTCCACTCCACACAAACATATAACCAAACAACGCCCCAAGCAATGCTCTTGGGATAAAGCCATAAAACTGTAAGTGCAGTGCGCTGAACAAAATAGCCGAAACCCATATTGCCACATGTTTATTTTTGGTCCACTCATGAAAAGTTCGCTGCACTACCCCCCTAAACAAAAATTCTTCGCCAATTGCCGGTATTAGCGCAATCAGAAAAATATTATAGAAAAGAATACCAATGCTATCGGCCTTCACAAACAGTTCTGTCAACATGCCGGCCTGGTCTTCGCTCTGCCTCATCCAGCCTTCTATGCCTTCAAGCCATCGCGGCAGTTCCATCTCGGCATTCATAATACCAACATAGCTGATAAAAGGGCTAAAAGCCATCACTATAAACGTGGCAAGAATTGCACTGGCAACCGAAGTTTGTTTATTCAGTTTCAGGTACTTTATAACCGAACCGCCAAAAAGGTAAGCAAGTACAAACGCCGGAACAACAAATAGCCCTACCGATTGCCATAATTGAAAGTACTTGAGAACGGCCACATTCGACTCATCGTAAGTCATACCTCCACCCATCATGCCCGAAAAGGCATCCATACCAAACAGGGGTATTGCCGAAATAGCAGCAATAATTATCGATAAAAATAAACTCGCGAGCGCAATTAAGGCAACAGCAACTAATTTTGAGGGGGATGAATTATATTTCAGGGCTCGTTTCATATTCAAAAAGTTTTATGCTGCCCAAAAATATAAAAACATTTGATGATATGTTTTCCAACAAAAAGAAAACGAATATTTCGTGCTAAACGTTTTTTTTCTAAATTTGTCATAAAGTGAATAAAAACATACAATAAATATATGAACGAAGAAGTTGACATGATTATCGACATGGCTTCTGATCAAATGAAGTCAGCTATTGAGCATCTTGAAAAAGAACTGGGTCATTTACGTGCCGGAAAAGCTTCGCCACGTATGCTTGACAGTGTAATGGTTGAGTATTACGGAACGATGACACCACTTGCTCAAACCGCAAGTATCTCCACACCCGATGCCAAAACCATTGTTGTGCAGCCTTGGGAAAAAGGGATGATTTCACCCATTGAGAAGGCAATTATCAATTCCAATTTGGGATTTAACCCTGATAACAATGGCGAATTAATTCGTATATTTATTCCACCTTTAACTGAAGAACGCCGTCAATCATTGGTGAAAGAAGTGCACAAAGAAGGTGAAACCGCTAAAGTAAGTGTACGCAACACCCGTCGTGATGCTAACGAACAACTCAAGAAGTTGTTAAAAGAAGGCCTGTCTGAAGATTTAGAAAAAGACGGACTTGATAAAGTGCAAAAAGAAACTGATAAATTTTCAAAAATGGCTGAAGAGATTATCGAAGCTAAAGAAAAAGAGATATTAACCGTATAACTTTATTTTTGATAAAGTTTGTGTTTTCATGGCTATTTAAAGAGCAGTTCCAACGGGACTGCTCTTATTTTTTGCGTTTTATGATATACCTGAATAAATCGCACAATGCAATTTGCGCTTCGTTTTCAGGGAATTTATTTAATCGCTCAATTGCTTCTTCGCAATAATGGTTCATCATCTCTGTAGCGTATTCAATTCCGCCATTACGGCGCACCAACGAAATAAGTTCTTCAACCTCTTGTTTCTGGTGGTTTTTCTTTTTTACAATGTTAATTATCCGCTTTTGCTCTTTCTTATCAGAAGAATTCAGGACATGAATAAGCGGCAATGTGATTTTTTGTTCTTTAATGTCGTTACCGATAGGCTTACCAATAATTCCTTTTTCTTCGTAATCAAAGATATCATCCTGAATTTGAAAAGCAATACCGGCCAAAATACCAATCTCACGCATCTCTTCTATCACTTCCGTGTCTTTCTTAACTGAGTGCGTTCCCACCGCGAGACTTGTTCCAATCAAAGAAGCCGTTTTCTTAGAGATAATTTCAAAGTAAGAAGCTTCATCAATATCGAGTTTGCGGCTTTTCTCATTTTGCAGCAATTCACCTTCGATGGTCTCTTTCACTGCACGCGAAATAATGTCAAGAGTTTCATACTCCTTCTCCTTAGTTGCAATCAACAAGCCTTTAGAGAGTAGAAAATCGCCAATCAAAACAGCGTTTTTATTTTTCCAAAGCGCATTTATCGAAAAAGCATTACGCCGCTCGTACGATTCGTCAATCACATCGTCGTGAACCAACGTTGCCGAATGAAGCAACTCAATTGAAGTGGCTGAAAGGTATGTGCTGCGATTGATTTCTCCATGCATTTTTGCCGACAAAAAAACAAACAACGGTCTTATTTGCTTGCCTTTACGACGCACCAAATAATTAACAATCGTATTCAATAATGAAATATCCGAACGTGCTGTTTCTCTAAAAAATTGTTCAAAATCTTTCAGCTCATTAGCTACCGGTTTTTTTATTTTATCTAATCTCGACATGATATTTGAAAGTCTAAAAGTATAAATTTAACGGTCATTTTTGCTGTTATATTAAAATAACCATCAAAATCGCTATTAGTTTATTGTTTAATTTATTTAAGTAAAATATATTCTTTAACTATTATTTATAAATTTGTCATTTAAATTGAATACCATGTATACACAAGAATTTGATGAAAATAGTTTAAACAAAGCAGCAGCGATGCTAAAAGCAATGGCTCATCCTTTGCGTATTTCAATACTGGATTTGTTAAAAAATGGAGAAGAGTTAACAGTGACACAAATACATGAGCTTCTCAACATTGAACAATCGACTGCTTCACACCATTTGGGCATCCTGAAAGATAAAGGCATCCTTTGTTCGAAACGAAATGGTAAAAACACCCACTATTTTTCAAAACACAAAGTACTGGGTCAAATGATTGAATGTGCAAAATCATGCGCCTGCAATGATTAATTAATCCATCAAAAGTACTGCATGTTAACCTTTTTACTCCCCGTTTGTTTATTCTATTACATTAACTGTATTCAAAACTATAATAAAAATGACAGATAAAATACGCGTAACAAAATTTTACGATTTTGAAATGGCTCATGCCCTTTGGAATTACGACGGATTGTGCAAAAACATACACGGGCACACTTACCAATTGTACATTACGGTTATGGGTGAACCAATTAACGACCCGGAAAATAAAAAAAATGGCATGGTTATCGATTTTGGCGACCTGAAGCGTATTGTTAAGGATGAAATTGTAGATAAACTCGATCACTCGCTGGCCGTATTCGAAAAAGCACCACAAAAACAACTTGAAACGCTGGGCGAAATGTTCGAACGGAATTTCATATTTAACTTTCAGCCAACTTGTGAAAATCTTGTTTTGTGGATTGTTGAAAAAATAAAACCTAAACTACCCGAAGGAATCTTTCTGAAAAAGGTAGTTTTATACGAAACATCCACCTCAAATGCCGAATGGAATGATGATGACAATCAATAAACTATGGAAACAAAACAAGAAACCAAGAAACTCTTTCTGCTCGATGCTTATGCATTGATTTACCGTTCATATTTTGCTTTTATCCGTAACCCCCGATTCAATTCCAAAGGATTAAATACATCGGCAATACTCGGGTTTACCAACACCCTCGAACAAGTTTTATCATCAGAAGAAATGTCGCACATCGCCGTTGTTTTTGACGTGCATGCAGATACATTCAGGCACAAAATGTATCCCGAATACAAAGCCAACCGCGAACAAATGCCCGAAGATATCCGGAATGCCATCCCGTATATCCGCGATATTATAAAAGCACACAATATTCCAATACTTGAGAAAGAAGGATACGAGGCCGATGATGTTATTGGAACATTAGCTAAACAAGCAGCTCAAAATGGTTTTACAACCTACATGATGACCCCTGACAAAGATTATGCACAACTGGTTGACAACAACACATACATGTACAAACCAGCAAAATCGGGAAATAAAGCCGAAGTTTGGGGCGTTGACGAAGTGAAAAAGAATTTCGAAATCGACACCCCCGAACAGATAATCGATATTTTAGGTCTGATGGGTGACTCATCCGACAACATCCCGGGATGCCCCGGCATTGGTCCAAAAACAGCCATCAAGCTGATTAGTGAATACAAGAGCATCGAAGGCATTTACGAAAACATCGACCAGCTAAAAGGGAAACAAAAAGAGCGGCTAATCGAAAACAAAGAGCAGGTATATCTTTCCCGCAAATTGGTGGTTATTGACCGAGAAGCTCCGGTAGATGTTGATTTCGGTAAAATGAAAAAACAAGATCCCGATAAAGAAAAACTACTTTCAATATACGAGGCCCTTGAATTCAGGACTCACGCGAAAAAAATTAACGGAAACGGGAAATCAATTTCAGAAGAAGCCACACAAGGCTCACTATTTGGTAATGCCGGTAATGAAAGTGTAGCTTCATCAAAAAACTATGAAAACATTGATACGGTTAAACACCAGTATCTTAAAGTTGAAAATGAATCGCAGCGTGCATCGTTGCGGGCCGAGCTTGCGGTTTCTTCGTCGTTTTGCTTCGACACCGAAACTACCGGACTAAATCCACACGAAGCCGATTTGGTTTGCATTTCGTTTGCTATAAAACCACATGAAGCTTATTGTGTGATGTTGCCCGAAAACCGCAACGAAGCTCAAAAAATTGTTGAAGAATTCAGGCTGATTTTTGAAGACGAAAACATTGAAAAAACAGGCCAGAACATCAAATACGACATGCTGATGATGGCCAATTACGGCATCGAGGTGCAGGGAAAATTATTCGATACCATGATTGCCCACTACCTTATTCAGCCCGAACTAAGGCACAACCTCGATTTCCTCACCGAATTATATCTCAATTACAAAAAAGTACCTACCGAAAACCTAATCGGGGCAAAAGGCAAAAACCAGCGCACCATGCGTTCGGTTGAAGATGACAAATTGGTTCAGTACGCTTGCGAAGATGCCGACTTAACCCTTCAGCTGAAATTTGAGCTTGAGAAAGAGCTTAAAAAGAATGAGCTGAACGGCCTGTTCAACGATATGGAAATGCCGTTGATACCTGTTTTGGTTTCCATGGAAACAAACGGTGTGAAAGTAAACACTGATGCCCTGAACGATTATGCAGAAAAACTAAAGAAACAAATTGCCGTGCTCGAAAAAGAAATTCAAGAACTGGCCGGAACAGATTTTTTAATCTCATCACCGAAACAACTTGGCATTGTACTTTTTGAAAAACTTAAAATCGACAGCAACGCGAAAAAAACAAAAACAAAACAATATTCAACTAACGAGGAGGTGCTGGTAAGGCTTGCCAACAAACACCCAATTATTAACAAAGTACTGGAATACCGTGGGTTAAAGAAATTACTAAACACCTATGTTGAAGCTTTGCCTAAACTGATTAACGAGCGCACCGGTAAAATACACACATCGTTTAACCAGGCGGTTACAGCTACAGGACGCTTAAGTTCGGTAAATCCCAACCTGCAAAACATTCCCATCCGCGATGAAAACGGCCGCGAGATACGAAAAGCTTTTATTCCCTCAGAAGATAACATGGTGTACCTTTCGGCCGACTATTCACAAATTGAATTGCGCATAATGGCCGCGCTGAGCAAAGACCCGGACCTTGTTGAGGCCTTTGCAAAAAATACCGATGTACACGCCCTCACTGCATCTAAAATATTCCATGTTCCGGCTGAAAATGTAACTCCTGAAATGCGCAGAAAAGCCAAGACAGCAAATTTTGGCATCATTTATGGTATTTCAGCATTTGGATTGTCGCAAAGGCTCAATATTTCGCGCACCGAAGCAAAAGAAATCATTGATGGATACTTCGAGGCTTTCCCTAAAGTTAAAGAATACATGGACGAATGCATTAAAAATGCAAGGAATAACGGTTATGTGAAAACAATGTATGGCCGTAAACGTTATTTAGCAGATATTAATTCAGCCAACTCGGTTGTGCGTGGGGTAGCCGAACGAAATGCCATTAATGCGCCGATACAAGGTACAGCTGCCGACATCATTAAAATTGCGATGATTCGAACACACGAGAAAATAAAAGAGCAATCGCTAAAATCGAAAATGATGTTACAGGTACACGATGAACTCAATTTCGAAGTATATAAAAATGAAATTGATGCTGTAAAAATAATTGTGAAGCAAGAAATGGAGCACGCCATAAACCTTGATGTACCTTTAACTGTTGAATTAGATACAGGGAACAATTGGCTTGAAGCACATTAGATTTTTTTCATTGATATGGGAGATACCATTTACACCGAAGACGAATACCGTAAAGCAATTGTCAGATTTCTCGAAATCTGTGATGCCGAACCGGGAACTCCTGAGCACGAAGAAGCTCTCAGGCTAACTCAGCTAATGGAAAAATACGAAAATATGAGTTGTTACGAACGACGACATATAAATTAAATCAGTAAGCCCAAAAATAGTTTGTATATTTGGCCATTAAATCATTCAGGTTAATGGCCTTTTTTATTTTCTACAACATAACAAAAATAATTTTTGAAAACCCGGTTCAATACATACTGCAATTGAATAACGGAGGAGTGAACATTATACCAAACTCGCAATTTATCCCTGACTGGGTTGTGATTCTTTTAATTGTTATACTAATTCTCTTCGCTATTATACGCACAATATCGGGTAAATATTTGTGGTCATTATTTCAATCGGCCTTCAACAACCAAACTGCATCGCGAATGTACCGCGAGCGTATTTCCTCGAGAAATTTAACCATTGTTCTACTCGATATTCTTTATTATTCTGTTCTGGCAATATATTTATATCACCTTTTCACAACATTTGAAAAAAACATCATTCCGCCCGGGATATCCCTTTACTTCATATCATTTACATTAATTATAGTTTATGTTAATGCAAAAAAAATATTATACAACCTTTCAGGCTATCTTTTCAGGTGTAATGAAGAAATATCTGAGTATCTTTTTTACAAAACTTCAGGGAATCACATAACCGGTCTATTTTTGCTAATTCCAGCGTTTTCACTGTTTTTTTCCTCAGGCTTATTGTTCAATATACTACTAATAGCCGGCCTAATAACAATCATTATTCCCAGTGTTACCAACACTTTCAGGGGGGTATTAATTGTATTTAAAAAAGATTTTTCTATTTATTATTTGATTTTATACCTTTGTACCCTCGAAATTTTGCCCTTATTTATCGTGTGGAAGATTTTGTGGTAATTTAGAATTATGTAGAACCTTATAAATTATTAGGTTTTGAAAATCAAGAAAATATTAGTATCCCAGCCCAAACCAGTGTCATCGAAATCGCCTTACTTTGATTTCGCCGAAAGAAATAATGTAAAAGTTGATTTCAGGCAGTTTATTCATATTGAAGGCGTTTCAGCTAAAGAGTTTCGGCAAACTAGAATAAATATACTCGACCATACGGCCGTTATATTTACCAGTCGTACTGCCATAAATCACTTTTTCAGAATTTGTGATGAAATGCGTATTACAGTTCCCGAAACTATGAAATATTTTTGCACTTCAGAAGCCACCGCATTTTATCTGCAAAAATATATTGTATATCGTAAAAGGAAAATCTTTTATGGCGAAGGAAAATTTCCTCAACTTGTAGATATTATTAAAAAGCACCTTGACGAAAAGTATCTCGTTCCTTTATCACACATCCACAAGCCCGAGATTCCTGAATTGCTCGACAGTGTGAAAGCAAACTACACCAAAGCAATTTTGTACAATACTGTGAGTAGTGACCTTTCAGACCTGAAAGATGTAAATTATGATGTTTTAGTATTTTACAGCCCTTCGGGCATTAAATCTTTAATTTATAATTTTCCCGATTTTGAACAAAACGATACCCGTATTGCATCTTTCGGAACCTCAACAGCCAAAGCGGTGCAAGAAGCCGGGCTCAGGCTCGACATACAAGCACCAAACCCTAAAGCCCCATCAATGACCATGGCGCTTGAGCAATACCTTAAAGAAAACGGAAAAAAATAAAACCAGCGAAAAGCTGGTTTTTTTTTGCATTCATATTTCTATTATCTTAGTGTGCAAAATTCACAATACCGCAAAGGCTTCGTCATTGCAAGAGGTCGCTCAAGAAATATTTTTTTGAGCATAATGCGGAGATGACAGTAAGACCCTGAAAGGGTCAAATATCAATAATAAATCTTAATTGGATACAGAAGAAAAATATATGCAACGTTGCATCTCACTTGCCCGGCAGGGAGAAGGAAGAGTTGCTCCTAACCCCATGGTGGGATGTACAATTGTTTATGATGATAAAATCATTGGTGAGGGTTTTCATCAAAATTACGGTGAAGCTCATGCAGAAGTAAATGCCATTAATTCAGTTAAAGATAAACATCTACTTGATAAATCAACGTTGTTTGTAAACCTTGAACCTTGTGCCCATTTCGGCAAAACTCCTCCCTGTTCCGACCTTATTATTGAAAATAAGATACCACATGTTATAATTGGCACAACCGACCCATACGCCAAGGTTGCCGGAAAAGGCATTGAAAAAATGAAGAAGGCCGGAATCAATGTTAAAGTTGGAGTATGCATTGACCAATGCCTCGAACTAAACCGGCGGTTTTTTACTTATCACGAGAAAAAAAGGCCATTCATTATTCTAAAGTGGGCTCAAACAGCCGATGGTTTTGTTGATGCTGACCGGCAAACCAACGAATTTGGCCAACCAACCTGGATAACCAACGAAATGGCCCGCATTGCCGTTCACAAACAACGTGCAACCGAGGAAGCTATCTTCATTGGTACCAACACCGCGTTAAAAGACAACCCGTCGCTCACACTGCGCGACTGGCATGGCAAACAACCCCTGCGCATTGTGGCCGATTATTATCACCGTTTGCCCGGTAACCTTACAATTTTTGATCAATCAAATCCATCGGCAATTGTAACACACAAAAAATATCCCGATAAAAGAAGAGTGGATTATATTATATCTGAAAATCCCGGAGACGTACTGAAAAACTTGCTAAAATATACATACGACAATAGTATCCTTTCAATAATTGTTGAAGGTGGCTCAAAAATGCTGCAAAGCTTTATCAATCAAAACTTATGGGACGAAGCCCACGTTTATACCGGCCAGGTTTGTTTCCATTCCGGCATAAAAGCCCCCGTTTTCAATGCTTCACCAATACATTTCGACCGCTTTTACAATAGTGATTTAAAAGTATACCGTAACAAGTAACCCTCATAAAGACCCATTGAACAAATCATTCAAAATGTTTTGTTCCTGGTGGTATTCACTCACTGTTTACAATACAGCAATATTCTGCAAATTAATATTCACCCTCAGCGAGATTTTATATATTTGTACACTTTTTAAAAATCAGGCTATTGTAAGTTATGGCAAAGAAGTTTACAGAATATAAATCATTCGATTTATCGCAAATAAATAAAGACATAAGGAAACGTTGGGAAGAAGATGACACGTTTCACAAAAGTATGAGTACCCGCGAAGGGAAACCTACATTCGTGTTTTACGAAGGCCCGCCGTCAGCAAACGGAATGCCGGGTATTCACCACGTGATGGCACGTGCCATTAAAGATATTTTTTGCCGCTACAAAACCATGCAGGGCTACCACGTTAAACGCAAAGCCGGGTGGGACACACACGGGTTACCTGTTGAGCTGGGTGTTGAAAAAATGCTTGGCATTACCAAAGAAGATATTGGTAAAAGCATATCGGTGGCCGAATATAATGCTGCCTGCCGAAAAGAAGTGATGAAATATACCAAAGAGTGGGAAGAACTTACCCGCCTGATGGGTTACTGGGTAAACATGGATGACCCCTACGTCACTTACGACAACCGTTACATTGAAACAGTATGGTGGCTGTTGAAGCAAATTTACAACAAGGGGCTCTTGTACAAAGGTTACACCATACAACCTTATTCCCCGGCAGCCGGCACCGGCCTCAGCTCGCACGAGCTGAACCAACCGGGTTGTTACCGCGATGTGAAAGACACTACTGCTACTGCTCAGTTTAAAGTAATTCGCAACGAAGCTTCTGAAAAACTTTTTGATGGGGTTGATACCGATTTATACTTACTGGCATGGACAACCACTCCCTGGACATTGCCATCGAATACAGCGCTGGCCGTAGGTTCTAAAATTACTTACGTGAAAGTGCGCACATTCAACCCGTACACCGGAATACCTATGACTGCTATTCTGGCAAAAGACCTGGTGGATAGCTACTTCAACCCGGAACATGCTGAAGTTAGCTTCGACGATTATAAACCCGGCGACAAAGCCGTACCTTATAAAATTATAACAGAATATATAGGCACCGACCTTACCGGAATAAATTAC
>JAQIDF010000002.1 GCA_027858145.1 Prolixibacteraceae bacterium
TTAAATAACCCGTTGAACGATAATGTATTTCCAGCGTTATTTGATATGCCATTAAGGGCCGGGAAAATGATGAACGAAGGTTTTCAGGCCCGTTTGCGGTCAGCCACAGGTGATAAAATGCAGGTTCTTGAAAATACCATTGAGGGGGGATTGCAAACTTTTTTTGATAATTTTGTCGCTGAAGATTGGTTGAAAGGGAAGAAAATATTCAAAAACAACTGACTTTTGCAGGGGGATTTCCCGGGGAATGTATAATAACAATAAAGAGGTTATAAAAGGAATGATTGACTATAAAAAACATATTCTGAAGAACGGTTTGCGGGTAATTGCCCACACCGATAAAACAACGCCAATGGTTGCCATTAATGTGGCATACGACGTTGGTTCTCGTGATGAGCATCCCGGTAAAACCGGATTTGCTCATTTGTTTGAGCATCTGATGTTTGGCGGCTCGGTGAACATCCCGAATTACGATACGCCATTGCAGAATGTTGGTGGCGATAACAATGCCTTTACAACAAACGATATTACAAATTACTACCTGACACTGCCGGCACAAAACATTGAGACCGGCTTGTGGCTTGAGTCAGATCGCATGTTGGGGTTGGCTTTTAGTCAGAAAGGACTTGATGTACAGCGCAATGTTGTTATCGAGGAGTTTAAGCAACGATATTTGAATCAGCCTTACGGCGATGTGTATCCGCTGGTTAAGGATTTGGCCTACAAGGTGCATCCCTATCGCTGGCCAACCATTGGGAAGGATATTTCGCACATCGAAAATGCAACGCTCGATGATGTTAAAACCTTTTTTTACCGTCACTATGCGCCCAATAATGCCGTGCTAACCATTTCCGGAAATATTGAAGCTGACCATGCCTTTCGTTTAGCCGAAAAATGGTTTGGCAATATACCCCGCCGTGAAGTACCCGGACGTACGTTGCCGGCAGAACCGCTTCAGAAGGAATACCGTGAGAAAAATGTGAACCGTGAAGTGCCTTATCATGGCATTTACTTGTCATTTCACATGGATGATAAATTAAGCCCTGATTATTATGTGACCGACCTGATTTCAGATATTTTATCAAACGGGCAATCATCGCGCATGTACCGGAACCTGATTATGGATGGTGGATTGTTTGGCGAGCTTGATGCTTATATTTCGGGCGATAATGACCCCGGATTGTTTACCGTAGCCGGAAAACTGATAAACGGGGTGAGCATCGAAAAGGCAACTCAAATGATATGGCAGGAACTTAACCGTATGATTGATGAAAGGGTTGGTAACACTGAGCTTCAAAAAGTGATTAACAAGGTTGAGGCCAATCTGGTGTATTCCGAAATAAACTACCTGAACAAAGCGATAGCCTTATCGGCATTTGAGCTTTTGGGTGATGCGGCTTTGATTAATAAACAGAACCAGTTTTACAGAAACGTCACTGTTGATAAATTGCGCGAAACAGCACAGCAACTTTTCAGAAAAGAAAATTGTTCAACCCTTTTATACCTTAAAAAAGAAACGAATGATTAACCGCAAAAACGCACCCGAAGTAAATAATTTGTTTGATATTGACTATTTATTGCCCGAACAGTGGACACTGAAAAATGGTATCGATGTATGGGGAATCAATGCCGGCAGCCAGGAATTGGTAAAAATCGATTTTATGTTTGATGCCGGTACCTGGTACCAGGCTAAAAATTTAGTGGCCGGAATGACAAACATGTTCTTAAATCAGGGTACTGAACGATACTCGGCACAACAAATAGCCGAAATTTTTGATTTTCGCGGCGCTTATCTGCAAATGACGGCTGACCAGCAATTTGGTAATGTGACTATACTGACACTTTATAAATACCTGCCTGAAATATTGGATGTAACTGCTGATATTATTAAGCGGCCTGTTTTTCCCGAAAAAGAAGTAAAAACACAGTTGGCTAAAAAAAGGCAAACCTTTATTATTGAAAACAACAAGGTGAAAACCATGGCCCAGAAGAAGTTTTCGCGCGTATTGTTTGGCGGTAGCCATCCCTATGCCAATACCAATGTAATTGAAGATTATGAAAAAATTGACAGGGGCGATTTTGTTGACTTTCATTCGAGGCAATACACATCAGTCAATTGTAAAATAATTGTTGCCGGCTTGTACAACGACTCGCTGAAAAAGTGGCTGGAAACATATTTTGGTGAAGATACCTGGGGAAAGCAAGGGGCATTGGTGCAGCCCGATTTTGAGATTGAACCTTCTGGACAAAGGATTCATTTCGTTGAAAAGGAAGATGCCTTGCAATCAGCCATTCGTATGGGGCGGTTATTCCCGAATCGTACCCACCCCGATTTTTTTGGGTTGAATATCCTTGTCACGCTGTTGGGTGGTTTCTTTGGCTCGCGGCTTATGATGAACATACGTGAAGATAAAGGCTATACTTATGGAATAGGGGCCGGTATTTTTACACAGCCCAGGGCTGCCTATTTAACGCTTATGACCGAAGTTGGTGCCGGTGTGTGTAAACCTGCACTTGATGAAATTTATAAGGAAATTGAAAAGCTTCAAAATGAACTTGTGCCAGAGAATGAACTTGATATTGTGCGCAATTATTTATTGGGGGAAACCTTACGTAGTTTTGATGGTATTTTTGCTATGTCTGACAGCTTAAAAACGCTGGTTGAGTCTGACCTTGATTATTCGCATTACAAAAATTTTGTGAAAACCATTAGAACCATTCGTGCTGATGACCTGATGCAATTAGCCCAACAGTATCTGAATAAAGAAGATATTTACGAGGTCATTGCCGGGAAGAATTAAAATACCTTACCCCGTTTGTTGATCAGCTTGATATTTGGGTATTATTATTGAGCTTGCCTTAAGGAAAATCAATAACTCTGGAAGTTTTTTTACGCATGCAGCACAGAAGAAAATTGGAATTAAAATAAAAGGCTGAAATCAATTATTTTAGTCCTACAAGCTAATTTATTGCAAGTAGCCCACTTTCGCGAAGCGAAAATGCGGGGTGGCCGTCAAAAATGCTGGCAGGCGTGGGGGTGAATCCGGAAAGTATAGTCAGGCTTTGCAGGGCGTTTACGTTTAAAGATTTTGAACCTGCCAGAATGTTGCTTCTTGTGTAATACATTGTAAAATCAATTAATCGTTCAATCAGGAAAAGCCGTGTTCAAAATTTTTCTTACCTGCTTAGCCTGGGATCACTTCATAATTGGGGTGGATACATAATAATCTTATCCATTCGTTATAATTTTCAAAAGTGGATCATAGCTTACCCGATTGTTTCAAGTGAACTCACCCCCAATACATAGGGGTAATCATATGTGGTATTCAGCTAGCTGATCATGCTAGTTTCATCCATAACACTAAGGAAGCAAAATTAAGCTGTATTCATCGAAAAAATTGCCACGAATGC
>JAQIDF010000048.1 GCA_027858145.1 Prolixibacteraceae bacterium
CGTAAGCTGTTCAATTACATTAATGATGAAATAGGAACAATTGAAGGCAGGGTTTTTACCGATTCGGCACCGGTTATGGAAAGGGCCTGGGCTTTACAGGCAGGCTTGGGGTGGATTGGTAAGAACGGCTTGCTTTTGAATAAAGAATTGGGTTCTTTTTTCGTAATTGGCGAGTTGATAATTGATATGGAGCTGGAATATGATGCACCTTTTGAGGGTGAATATTGCGGGAGCTGTAACCAGTGCCTTTCATCTTGTCCGACAGATGCACTGGTAAAACCATACATTCTTGATGCCCGAAAATGTATATCATACTTAACAATTGAACTAAAAGATCAAATTCCGGAGCAGTTTCACTCCATGCTGCATCGGCGTGTTTTCGGGTGCGATGTTTGTCAGGATGTTTGCCCGTGGAATCGCAAAGTAAAGAAAACTAATGAGCAGGATTTTAGTCCGCACCCCGATTTTTTGAAAATGAAAAAGGAAGATTGGTCAAATCTCACGAAAGAGCAGTTTAATGCTTTGTTTAAACAATCGGCTGTTAAGTGGGCGGGTTACAAAAAATTGATGCAGAATATTTCGATTCTAAATGAAGAGGGGGGAGAGAAGAACAAGCTCAATGATGCAAAAAAAAAGAGACTGCCTTTTTCAGACAGTCTCTTTAAAATATTTTGAGAATGAAGTTAAATTATTTAGCTTCTTTTTTCTCTTCGCTTTCTGATTTTTCTTCAGCGGGAGCTTCAGCTTTAGTTTCTTCGGCAGGAGCTTCAGCTTTTGCTTTTTCAGCAGCTTCTGTTTTAGTTTCTTCGGCAGGTGCTTCAGCTTTAGTTTCTTCAGCAGTTTTTTCTTTAGCTGGAGCCTCAGCTTTTTCTTCTTCAGCAACTTCTTCCTTAGCTGGAACTTCTTCAGCCGGAGCTTCTTCTTTCGCTGGAGCCTCTTCTTTAGCCGGAGTCTCTTCAACTGTTTCTTTAGCCGGAGTTTCTTCCGCGGCTTCTTCGTTGCTTTTGGCAGCGGCTTTAGCTTCAGCAGCAAGATCAGATTTTCTCTTCGCTAATTCAGCAGCTCTTGCTTCGTTAACTTTAGCTTCGGCAGCCAGACGTTTTTCTGCATCGGTTGAAGCATCGGCTGTAATTTTGTCAATTTTAGCCTGAATTTTAGCTTCTTTTTCTTTCAACCAAGCTTCGAAGCGGCGTTCTGCTTCAGCTTCGTCGAAAGCTCCTTTGCGCACACCATCCATGAGGTGTTTTTTCATCATAACTCCGCGGTACGACAGGATCGCACGTGCAGTGTCTGTGGGCTGAGCACCTTTGGTTACCCATTCAAGTGCTTTGTCGAAATCCAGTTCGATGGTAGCAGGATTTGTGTTAGGGTTATATGCCCCAATCCTTTCAATATTTCTACCATCTCGTGGCGCCCTGCTATCTGCTACTACAATGTGGTAGAAAGCAAATTTCTTTCGGCCGTGACGGGCCAAACGAATTTTAACTGGCATAATTTTAAATTTTAAATAAAATAATTAGAACTTTTTTCGAGTGCGCAAAAGTACAATAATATTTTGAATTTCACACACATTGGCATAAAAAACCCCGATGCTAAAACATCAGGGTAAATGTTGAGCGAGAAACGGGACTCGAACCCGCGACCCCGACCTTGGCAAGGTCGTGCTCTACCAACTGAGCTATTCTCGCAAAATAGAAAATAGAACTCGTTGTATTTTACACAAAATGAGTACCCGGAGCGGGACTTGAACCCGCACAGCCATAATGGCCATTGGATTTTAAGTCCAACGTGTCTACCAATTCCACCATCCGGGCAGACTCTTTTGTGCAAAGGAAATCCCATCAAGTGGAATTTCATAAACGGAGCGAGAAACGGGACTCGAACCCGCGACCCCGACCTTGGCAAGGTCGTGCTCTACCAACTGAGCTATTCTCGCGTATTTTAATGAACGTGTGCTCCTGAAAGCGGATGCAAATATATAATATTTTTTTTTACGCCAAAAGGCAATGAAATTATTATTTGTTTTTTTTGAAAGAACTAATTTTTTAACCCGGAAATTCTTTTTATATCATTCAGTTTATTAAGTGCTTCAACCGGTGTTAAGTTATTGATGTCGAGATTAACAATCTCATCTCTTATCTCTGTCAGAACCGGGTCGTCGAGCTGGAAAAAACTTAGCTGCATACCTTCACGTTCGGTGCTAATATTGTCGAGTGGTTTCGAAAGTGAATCTTTTCGGTGTGTATCTTCCAGTTGACCCAGAATTTCATCGGCCCGCGCTACAAGGCTTTTGGGCATGCCGGCCATGCGTGCTACGTGAATACCAAAGCTGTGGTTGCTGCCACCTCGTACCAGTTTGCGCAGAAATATTACTTTATTGTCAATTTCTTTTACTGTTACGTTGTAGTTTTTTACACGGCTAAACGCATGTTCCATTTCGTTGAGCTCGTGGTAATGCGTGGCAAACAGTGTTTTTGCTTTCCACTTAGGATGCTCGTGAATGTACTCAACAATGCTCCAGGCAATGGAAATTCCATCGTAGGTGCTGGTGCCACGCCCAAGTTCATCGAGGAGGATGAGGCTTCGATCAGACAGATTGTTGAGGATGCTGGCCGCCTCGTTCATTTCGACCATAAAGGTTGATTCGCCCAGCGAAATGTTATCAGATGCCCCCACGCGGGTGAAAATTTTATCGACATAGCCGATTGAAGCGCTTTCAGCCGGCACAAAACAGCCAATTTGTGCCATGAGCACTATCAACGCGGTTTGCCTTAACAGTGCCGACTTACCCGACATGTTCGGACCAGTGATAATAATTACCTGTTGGTCGTCGCGGTCGAGCATTACATTGTTCGAGATGTACGATTCGCCAATAGGCATTTGTTGTTCAATTACCGGGTGGCGGCCTTCTTTTATGTCAATAATGTCGCTGTCGTTAACCTCGGGGCGTACATATTCGTTATTAGTTGATACCGTTGCCATAGAAAGAAGGCAATCGATTTGCGACAGGATGGTTGCATCGAGCTGGATGGCTTGTATGTAATCGGTAAGGGCTGTTACCAACTCATTAAACAACCTTACTTCGAGGGATAGTATTTTTTCTTCGGCACCCAGTATTTTGGCTTCGTATTCTTTGAGCTCTTCGGTGATGTAACGCTCGGCATTTACAAGTGTTTGCTTGCGTATCCACTCGGGTGGCACTTTGTCTTTATGCGTGTTGCGTACTTCAATGTAGTATCCGAAAACATTGTTGAAGCTAATTTTTAATGAAGAAATGCCGGTTCGCTTTATTTCGCGTTCCTGCATCTCAATCAAGAAATCTTTGCCCGAAGTTTTAATTTTTCGCAATTCATCAAGTTCTTCGTTGAAGCCTTCGGCAATAACATTCCCACGGTTCATCAATGTTGGCGGGTCGGGGTAAAGTTCGTTTTCAATGCGGTCGGCTATGCTTTGGCAGGGGTTGAGCTGCTCGGCAAATTTTTTCAGGCTGTTGTTCTCCGATTTCAGGCATAATTCTTTAATGGGAGGGATGGCTTTCAGTGCCGTTTTAAGTTGAACCACTTCGCGGGGATTAACACGCTGAACCGCTACTTTAGATACCACACGCTCGAGGTCGCCAAGCTGGCGTACGTGTTCTTCAGTTTCGTCTTTAAGCGATGGTGAGTTGGCAAAGCACTCCACTGCATCGAGGCGGTCGTTAATGGCTTGCACGTTTTTAAGCGGAAATGAAATCCAGCGGCGCATCATGCGTGCCCCCATGGGTGTAAGGGTGTGGTCGAGCACGTTAATGAGTGTTTTGCCACCTTCGTTGAGCGGATAGATTAACTCGAGGTTACGAATGGTAAAGCGGTCGAGCCACACGAAGCGGTCTTCCTCAATGCGCGAAAGGTTTGAAATGTGCTTTACATGGTGATGATGCGTGATGTCGAGGTAATGTAAAATAGCACCGGCGGCCATGATACCATACTCGAGACGGTGTACACCAAAACCTTTGAGCGACTTCACATCGAAATGGCGGTGCAGGCGATCGATGGCTGCATCGGAGGTGTAAACCCAGTCGTCGAGCGCAAAGGTGTAAAATTTATGACCGAAATGCTCGTTAAACCCGGCATCTTTGCCCCGCTGAAAAAGCACTTCTTTAGGTTGAAATGAATTTAGCAGCTTATCGATGTATTCGAACGAGCCCTCGGCTGTAAGGAATTCGCCGGTTGAGATATCGAGAAAAGCCACGCCTCCCATTTTTTTGTCGAAATGCACCGATGCCAGAAAGTTATTTTCGCGGTGGTTGAGGATATTGTCGTTGATGGAAACACCGGGGGTAATCAGTTCGGTAATGCCACGTTTGACAATTTTTTTGGTCATTTTAGGATCTTCGAGTTGGTCGCATACAGCAACCCGAAGGCCTGCACGTACAAGTTTGGGCAGGTAGGTGTCGAGCGCATGGTGCGGAAAGCCGGCCAGTTCGACAGAGCTGGCGGAGCCGTTGGCCCGTTTTGTGAGGGTAATGCCCAATACTTCGGAGGTTTTTATGGCATCGTCGCCGAATGTTTCGTAAAAATCGCCCACACGGAAAAGTAAAACGGCATCGGGATGTTTGTCCTTAATGGCGTAATACTGTTTCATTAAGGGTGTTTCAACATATTTTCTGTCTTTTGGCATACGGTGTATTTTGTTGAAAAAAATTGCACTACATTTGTTTTCAACCATCTATTTGAGGTTTATGGTTGATGAGTGAAAACAGGTTAACAAAGATAATGTTTTAGGTCTCGATTGGAAAAGTTGAATCTGTGCAATTTGAAAAAAGAGATAAAGTTGCGGGTTTGCAGCCCGTTACGGGCAGGTTGGAGGTGGTTAGCTGCCCGATGGTAAAGCCTGTGTTGAGCACAGCCGGCAGGGCGACCGGGGGGAGCCACTGCGGGCTGTAGCGAAACAGGGCTTTAACGAGGGGACTAAAAGCCGGAGACCGAGGCCCGCCAAATGATTTTTAAAATAATTATTTATGAGAAAAAAAGTAGCGATTGTAACTGGAGCTGGCCGTGGAATTGGCAAAGAAGTGGCACTGGCGTTTGCGCGGAAAAAGTACCAGGTGATTGTGGCTGAAATAGATTCGGGGTTAGGAAACCAGACGGTTGATGAGATTAGCGAAATGGGCGAAGGGGCGTTGTTTGTGAAAACCGACGTGTCGAAAGTTAATGAGGTTGAGGCAATGGTTGCCCGGGTACACGAGGAGTTTAAGCGCATTGATGTGTTGGTAAACAACGCGGGGATATCGGAGTTTTGCGATGTGTTTGAGCTTGACGAAATGCAGTGGGACAAGGTGATTGATACGAACCTGAAGAGTGTGTTTTTTGCTTCGAGGGCTGTTGCGAGGGTAATGAAAAAAACGGGCGGTTCTATTGTGAATATGGCATCGACAAGGGCGGTAATGTCGGAACCAGGGGGCGAGGCTTACGGGGCATCGAAAGGCGGCATACTGGCGGTAACCCATTCGCTGGCGGCTTCGCTGGGAACGTACGGGATTACGGTTAACGCGGTGCTGCCAGGATGGATTGAGACGGGAGATTACGGGGAGCTAAAGGAGCATCATCATAAGCAACATTTATCGGGACGTGTTGGCAAACCCGCTGATGTGGCACGTGCGTGTTTGTTTTTGGCGAGCCGCGAAAATGATTTTATTACTGGTGCGCAATTGGTAGTTGACGGCGGTATGACGCGGAAAATGATTTATGAGTAAGGTGCTACAATGATCGGAAAAAGGATTCGAAGACATTGGTGTCGAACCATTCGAGACCGTATAAGAAAAATAATATGAGTAAGGCAACGAGGAAGGCCAGGAAAGACCCGATTTCGCGTCCTACAAATTTTTTACCTGCCCGCATAAATTTGTCACCGATTTTGGTGGCCCATTTGTCGATGCGGGTAAACAGCGGGTAGTAAATCAGTACTACGATACCCATTCCTATCCATGTGAAAATATAAGGCGGATACTGCCATTTGTAGGCAAGCATGAACTCATCGAGCCAAATGGTTACCAGGTTGGCTGTGAGCATGCCTATGATGAGCACCATGGCTTTGAACAATTTACGATACATAAAGCGTCATTTCAAGGTTTTGAAAATCAATAATGCACTGGTGTTTTAGAAGGAAATCGCTACCAAGGAGGCCGGCAATCTCGATGTTGGTAAACTGACTGTATATTTGGTTAATATGTTCGAGGTTAATGATGGCCACGGGCCAGTCGGATAAGGTCATTTCGCCAAAGCAAATTTCGTGTAAGATGCCTGTTTGGGTGTCGACACGCCCCTCGCCAATGCCGGCCGACTGAACTTCGGTTGCTTCAAGTTCGTCGGGGTCAAAATGTTCGGACAGGTTGCCATCGAAAACCGTTTTTGATGCACCGGTATCGATTACCCACAGTAAGGTTTTTCCGCTTTTTAGGATTCCTTCAATTACAATGTGGTAGTTCTCGTCTTCCAGCTCGACAAGCTGGATGGGAGTTGTATATTTTCTTCTTTGAGCCATATTGGCTACGAAGATAAAAATTTATTTCTCGTACATCATTACAATAGATTGTCAGATTTCAGATATGAGACAATAGATGCGCCTGCAATAAGTTAATAGTCAGCAATATGACGAAACCACTAAAAAACAAACAACACGTTATCAATGGGGTTAAAAGCATTGACGAATTATAATCATTAAATCCACTTGTTGAATTTTCACAAATACTTTTGTGGGTATAAAATGGTGATTTGCTGTTTTTCAGGCGAATCCCGAGTAAAATCCTTATCGTTCAAAAAGAATAAAATTTTGTGTTCTTGGTGTCATCGTGGGCAGTCAATATTTATCTCCTGTGATTTTTATTTTATCGGCTATATCTTTTTCTAAATGAACTTCAAGGTTAATACCCAAAAAAGGCACGCCGAAACGTGCCTCCTGAGTTGAGAAAATATTATAATCCGGGTCATGTTTTGTTTTTCATTGGTTTTGTTTAAAACAATAAGTAAGCAAGGGTGATTATTTCTTATAGTTTGTATATTTGCATAGACATAAAGTGGTTTATTATGAAAGTAATTCTTGATATAAAAGATAGTAAGGCAGCATTTGTGATGGAGCTTTTAAATAACTTGTCATTTGTAAAAGCAAAACCCGTTAGCAAGGAAAACGAGGAGTTAATGAATGAAATATCAGAAGCTGTTGAGAATTTGAATTTAGCAAAGAAGGGGATGATCAGGACAAAACCGATTAACGAACTTCTTGATGAGTTATAGTGTTTTAACCATACCTCCTTTTGACAAGCAGCTAAAAAGTTTGTATAAAAAATATCCATCAATAAAGACCGATATAGGTGTTTTTGTTAATGAATTAATAGAAAATCCTTTAATTGGAAAGCCTCTTGGGCACAATTGCTATAAAATCAGAATAGCAATTAAGTCGAAAAACAAAGGAAAATCAGGGGGAGCCCGTATAATTACTCATGTATCGATTGTAAATAGTGTGATTTATTTTTTGAACATCTATGACAAGTCTGAAAAAATAAGTATCTCGGATGCTGAAATTAGGGACCTTTTATCTTTTATTGAATCATAAAAAAGGCACGCCAAAACGTGCCTCCTGAGTTGAGAAAATATATCTGGTAATCCTGCGAGGATTCTTTCTTATATATCCTGTTTTAAGTTAATGGATAGTTCGTGAACTTCGCCCTGGTTGACGTTAATCTTTTTAGTCTCAATTTTCTTGTATGAAATCATTTTAACATCCAGTTTGTAATTGCCGGGCTTCAGATTTTTAAATTTGAAGTTCCCGTCAAAATCGGTGTAACATACATTCTCGGTACCATCGATACGTACCGCAACACCGGCAAGTTTCTCACCGCTCGACTGGTCGGCAATAACGCCACTAAGTGTGCTTTCAACAGCCGGGGTGCTCAGTGTTTCGGCTGGTTTATCTTTTGCAACGCTAATATTTACAGTAAATGCAATTGCAACTATAAGGAATACTACTTTTTTCATTTTTGTATGTTTTTAATTTCTTTAATATTTCTGATTCTGAATAGCCCCTGCAAGAAACCCTCTTTTTTTCGAAGGCTTTGATAAGAAAACTTCGAGAACAAGGCTTGCGAGTCTTAATTGTCAGGAGTCCCGCATTTAGCGGGATGACTGGCAAGTAAGATGAGCGTAACGCAGTTATCGGAGTTTTCTTGCAAAGACTAAATAACACGACAAATATAGGGTGCTAGTGTTAAGCAATCATTAGTACTAAATTATAAGTGCTTTATGCTATTGTTAGGAATGGTGTTCTATTGTTAAAATAAAGTAAACACGTTAGTCACAACAGTTCGTTAATATTTTTTAAGCCATTGACAATGAGCTGTTTTGTATTCAGATGATGTATTTGTTTAAGATACTGATATTTAGTGTATTACAAATAATGTCTATTGTCTCATGTCTAAAATCTAACGATCTATTGAGTCATTAATGTTTGAAAAATGCACGGTATGATTTGATATGATTACGGTACCATTTGGGATCTGTTATTCTGTCCATCAAAAGTTTCCTTGCGTTTTTCCGGAAAATTGAAATGATGGGGATGCTTATATATCTTGAAATCCGCCAGGAAAGAAAAATTATTGTTTTATAAATTATAGAAAAGAATGGGTAAGATAGCGACAGTTTGAGACGTGTCTTATAAAACCTGACGGATAATGTATCCTGATAATAAATTCCATCGGGACTTGAAAAGACATAGCTAATCGCGGCAAAATATGAATTGAATGTGTTGAATTTTTTCTTGTGGTTTTGTGCTACAGCAAGTACATCAGCACTTAATGACAATTGAAATAAGTCGTACATCTGCCTGAGCAAAATATTGCCATAAACCTGGGCTTTGTCGTTTAATTGAGCATTAAAAACATTGTGGATAACCAAATGCTGAATAGAAGGAATAAATGCTTCTTCGTCCCATGTCTCAATTTGTGTTTTATCATTCAGCACATCAATTCCCCTGAGTAATTTCTGATATGAAGGATTCAGTACTTCTTTGTGTATCTCAACCGATGCAGGACGATTAAAATTCTGTAACCTCGGGTAATGTTTAAGTTTGCGGAACATTTCAGGTTTGTACTTTGTAAGAGGCTTGTATCCTTCTCTAATCAGTATTTCAGCTGCTTCCACCATTTTGTCTTCCCGAACTAAAAAATCAATGTCGCCTAACATACGTTCTGCGATGTTGTTATAGAGGCCATCGAGGAGATGTGCTGTTCCTTTTAAAAATACGGGCGTAATGTTATGTGCGTTAAGAATTAAAGTAATTTCTTTGGCCTGATCTAAAATGGCAAGATTTCGCTTGTGGTTTAGTTCGGTCATCTCAGACAGATAATCTGTAAGATCAGTTGGAAGGTAGAGGATTAATCCATTTCTCTTCATTTGCAGGTAAAAAGCAGGTAAAACAAATTGCCCGCTGCTTAATCGCACCACATCTTCCCAGTCAATCTTATGCTGGCTAATTGTTTCCCTGATTTCTTCAATCCGCTCAGGATGTTGATCCAATGTCAGACATTTGGACACAAATAACAAACAATCTTTATATCGCATCCTCAAAAATATTTTTAACGGTTTTAACCATTGCTTCGTTATCCGAATAGTTTAATTGGTAACAGGGCAGGCTGCTAAACCAATCCAGAAAACATTTTGCATTGGTTTTTAAAGGCGAGATCCACGAGTCGGGAATTAATTTCTGAAAGGCGATGTCTTTTTTCAGCCTACTGAATTGCAATCCTGAATTAGCTTCGTATTTTACAAAAACCAAGGCTTTGCAGGGTGCTTTTTTAGGTTTGCTTTTTGCTGAATTCGGATTTGATAAATACCTGACAGTCTTATTAAATGCAGGATACGAAAATTCCTTCGTGTAATTTAATGCAGGGAAAATTGGCGCTAATAAGTTGACGGCTGTTTTTTTAACGGATATGGCAGCCGGAAATGAACAAAGCAGCGAGGTTCCACTTTCAACCGGTAGAAAATCATCAGCCAGCACATCAAATCCTGTGGCCAATAAAATAGCAGAAAGCGTACTTTTGCCGTTGCCCGAATCGCCTAAAAAGAGGATGCTTTCTTTGTCATTTGATATTCCCGCTGCATGAAAAACAGCCATCCATTCATTCTCTTCTTTATTGTACATTTTCTGAAGAATTTCCATGGAGACCTTTCCGGCCATAAAATGCTCCATATCCCGGGGCCAGCTTCCAATCTTTTTTTCATTAACCATCAAAACCGCTTCTGATTGATCTTTAAAGAGCTGAAAGTGATTTGCAACTTTCGAAGTTCCGGGTATTTCTAAATGAGCAAATTTGGGATGGATCAGATATTCGATTTCTGTTGTTTCGTATTCGATAAAAAACAGGCTATGGTTTATTTGGTAGTAACGTTTGCTTTGAAAGGTAACAGGGGGAATTTGCACGCGTGCCCCGGTTTTATTTTTCTGAATGCTTTCATTTTTCTGAATTTCTGATAGATTATCTTTCACGAGGCTTATGACTTTTTCAGCTTCATCGGGTAAAAGTCCCATTTTGCTGATGCAATTATCAAGTATCAGTTTGTCGCTTTCACCTTTATAAAGTTGTTGAATAATACTATCGACGGGGGGAATGACCACTAAATATTTATTGAGGTCGGGTAACCAAACGCCTGTTTTCTCTTCTAAAGATATTGTCAATACCTCTTTTGATGTCATTTTGCCCGGTAAGTATTTGAAGCTCATAATTTGTTCTGTTCAAAAAAATACTGCCGGCATTGTACCGGCAGTAAAAACCACATATCTTTAAATTATAAGGCAACTACCATCCCGGTCTGGGTGCAGGGCTTTGTGCCTGTGAATCTTTAGGGCTTAGAACAATAAACATGGCGGCAGCGGTTACCGCAGCATATTTTCCGGCTTTTTTAATCGCGTCTTTCCGGGTAATCTCTTTTACTTCTGTTGTACTTTTTTCAGGTGTGATTTTATTTTGCTTCATTTCTATAGATGTTTTTTGTGTTAAAAATGCTTCTAATTTTTTATCCAGCTGATTTTTTTGCTCATCTGCTTTGTTGATGAACTGATAGAAACAACATAAAGTCCACTTTTTAGTCCTTCCATATTCACATCATTTACTAAGGTGTTATTTAACTTTTTGTTCAGCAACTTGCGACCGGCTAAATCGTAAACTGAAAGTTGTGAGTCGTAGCCGACTTTGCCTGTTACACGAATGTTGTTGTATCGCGGACGGGGAATGATTGTAAAATCAGTTTCATTGTCAAGAGGGTTACTCCCCGTGGTTGATGCCCCGCTGTGAAGGAAAAATCTTCCGGTGCCCTGACTTTGTGCTGATAATTTTACGGTATAGAAACTTCCGGGCTCACTCAGTTTGGTAAAACTACCGGCTACTTTGTCTTCCAGGTAAACCGGAACATCGGCAGGTAGATTTAGTGCTTCTGCCCGAAATTCGATTTCGGTGTTTTCAGGAGCGTTTAAACCTACTGGAATAATTTGGGCAAAATCATTGGCAGGTAAACACTGAATATCGAAATCAACCGGATTGGTGTCATCGCCAACCAAATGGGTATAAACAGCAAAGCTATTGTCGCCACCAGAAAAACGGCCTGCATCGTACCCCGGATCGAGCCCGGTGGTCATCCCATCGATGTATATAATTTTGGCATTTGTTGTACTTCCTGCACCCTCGGCAATTAATTTTATGGTAGGATTTTCAACGGTTGTACTTTTGAAAATATCGCCGGTTTGGTGTATTTGCATAGCCTCGGTAAAGTTAACGTTATTACCACCGCTAACTGAATTAACAAAAAAGGCCTGTCCAGGTGCTATGTAAAAAGCTCCGGATGTTTGATTAACCGTGAGATAATCGGGCGTACCTGCATTGGCATCCCAAACATAAATAGCCTCGAATGCATCGTGGAGGGCAGCAGTATTTACCGTTAAAAAGTTATCATTGGCATCTGCAGGGGCGTTACCATTAATGGCAGATGGAAATGGGTTTCCTGCAAGATTCCAGGCGTTGGTGTTATCGGTAATTCCGATACTCACATCATCAGTGTCCACGGTTCCGGTAAATTCGATTGTACCATTGCTGGTGCGAAACACTTCATAGCCTTTGCCGGCAATAAAGTTACCTGCGCTGCCAATTGTACTGGTTGTATAATGCGCCCAGTCAGCTGTTGAATTATCATAAGGAGCAAGTCCATATTTAGGATCTTGAGTGGCAATAGCGTTGCCGGCAGTTGTAACAAGAGTGTTAATGCTTTGTGATCCAACGGGCGACGAAACCAGGTGCCAATCGTTGCTTGTCAGGTAACGGTTATAAGTGATGTCTCCGGCAGAAGTACCCGAAACAATTAAAGAACCGTTGTTGGTAGCATCGGATTGTATGGTTAAGGTGGCACCGCTTTCAATGGAGAGGTTATTGCAATCAGCAGTAGTATTTGCAGCAATTTCAGGGGCGTTGGCTACGTCGGGTATGACAACATTTTTTGATGTTGTAGGTAAACTATTCTCACTCCAGTTACCGGCTGTGCCCCAAACGTTTGTGCTTGTGCCCAGCCAGATATGCGAAGGAGTGTAACCTTGCCATCTCAGGAATGGATAGCCATTATTGTCATTACCATTTATTGACCATATATCTCCGGCCAAAGTAAAATCCCATGAACCGGTAAGGAAAGTGCCCGCGGTTTTCATTTCGTTGGTTGTTTTCCCTGTTCCGGCTGCACTGGTTGATTGACCCGAAGTTTCGGTGTCCCAAAAACAATTGGTAACAGTTGCAGAATTAAAATAGGCCACAAATCCACCAACATAATCTCCAGTTCCTACGCTTGCAGTACTATAGCAATTATTCACGATTGAACTAGCATCTATAGCCCCGGCAAAACCACCTATACTGGTCGAATAAAACATATAATCAGGATTTTGGGTTACACTTCCGGTAGCATAACAATTGTATGCTTTACCACCCTGAACCCTTCCTGTCATAGCACCTGAATAAGAAGTACCCAATACATCTACAGAACTGTAACACTGTTCCATTGTTCCATAAGCTAAATAGGCAACCAAACCGCCTGTATATCCGGATGTAGAAGTAACAGTACCGGAACTGTAGCAATTGCTAATTGTAACATTACCGGAATAAACTGCTCCGACCAATGCTGCAACACCTTTACCGGTTATATTGACATTTGTCACTCCTAAGTTTTGTACAGTAGCCGTGCCATACAGAAAACCAAACAATGCATTGTAATCATTTTCGGTACGGTTTATATAAAGCCCATCTATAACATGACCTTGTCCGTTATAATTTCCCTGAAATGATACTTCCCAATTCCCCCAATCATATATCCCAATTGGAGAAAATCCTGCTCCATCATTTAAGTGCGCAGTAACTGTAGCATCAATATCGGCAGTTTGTATGAAATATTTATTGGCAGCCCATTCGCTTTGGGTTTCCGATAACCACAACAAGTTTTCAAGGTTCGCGATTTCGTATGGAGCAGAAGAAGAACCATCGCCAGTCGATGGGGGAACGGCACTTGTCATAACAAAAGAAACCTCGTTTCCGTAAACCGTACCACTACTATTGGTGGCATAAGCCCTTACATAATAAACCGCATAAAGCGTTAAACCGGTCATTTCGGAAGTAAAACTACCTGCAGTTGGCGTTCCTTCTTCAGTATAATTATCGGATAAGGTAGGGCTGCCGGTTGTATTCCAACATACGCCATGCTGGGTTGGGGCCGGAGAACCTAAAGTGTAAATTGTCCCATTCGCAGTAGCATTTAGTGTGGAAGTTGAAATATCGGTAACAAACTGAGTCGAAAGTGAAAGTTCAGTATCGTTGGGGTATCCTTGCCATGCCAGAAATGGATAGCCACTGTTTTCAGCTGCATTTATTCCCCAATTATTATCGGTACCATTAACTGTTTCGTCCATAAAGTCCCAACCGGCTTGTATGTACAACGACGCTTCGTGCATTTCTGCAGTAGTTTTACCGGTAGCCCCGCCACTACTGCTTGTCTGTCCTGATGTTTCGGTATCCCAAAAACAATTGGTGATGGTAGCCATACTATAGCCAATTAACCCCCCAACGTATTCAGCACCACCACTTACTAAACCGGTACTGTAACAATTGGTAACTGCTGAAACATGAGTTGAGCCTATAAGTCCACCTAAAGATCGAGTTCCACCAGTACGTGTGCCGGTAATACTAGCCATGCTGTAACTATTCGATATTGAGGAAGAACCGGCATGATATCCTATCAATCCGCCAACCATGCCATAATAGCTGCCACTTGAAATAGCACCGGTGCTGAAACAATTGCTTATTGTGGTGGTTTCGCCTGTTCTTCCCACCAATGCACTTACTAATTCAGATCCAATAATGGAAACGTCAATTAGACCCAGATTTTGAATAACAGCACTTTCGGTGTATGCAAATAGACCTACACCTTCAGTCGATGGGCGGTTAATGTTTAAGTTTGAAATTGTTTTTCCATTTCCTTTGTAAACCCCGGTAAAAGGAATATTATCGTACAAGCCTATGGGGGAAAATCCGGCATTTGAATTCCATGATGCCGTACCGCTTGCATCTATATCGGCAGTTTGGATAAAAACATACCCCCAATATTCAGTGTTTTCACTAAGGTTTTTTAAATCATCAAGTGTTGAAATTTCGTATGGATCGGCTTCTGTTCCACTACCGGTAAAATGAGCATTTGTGGTAAAAGAAACAGTCTCGCCATAGCTGGTTCCAACACTGTTGGTTGCAAAAGCCCTCACATAATAGGTGGTGAGCGGGGTTAACCCGGATATTGCGGTAGTAAAAGCTTCGATAACTGCAGTGCCTTCAGTTGTATTGCTGTTGTTTATGGTAGGTGTGCCGGTTGTATTCCAGCATACACCATGCTCGCTAACAGGCTGTGTGCCTGTGTTTTCAATGTTTCCGTTACCCGTTGCCGATAGCGGATTAATATCAGTTACCGCGTTGGTTGTCACTACAGGGGGCAGGCCTTGGTTGCTAAAATAAGGATAGTCTTGATTGATAAATTCAGCTATTGCCCAATAGTTGTTCGTCCCATTTGTTGTTTCGCCGGTAAAATCCCAACCGGAGTCGGTAAATGTTGTTTGGGTTTTCATTTCAGTTGATGTTTTACCTATACCACCCTCCGAAGTAGTTTGTGTTGAAGTTTCTGTATCCCAAAAGCTGTTTTCTGTTGTTGATGAGTTACTCAATGCAACAAGACCACCAATAGTTGTGCTGCCTGAAACTGTGCCTGCTGAATAGCTATAGTTTATTGATGAAGAGTTCTGTTCACCAACCAGCCCTCCTGATACAGTATTACCTGATACGTCCGCCAGGGAGTAGCAATTCTCAATTATGGTGGATGAATTGGTGCTACCCGCCAGTCCTCCAGCTTTTGTTTGTCCTGTGATTGAACCACTGGAATAACATTCTGTAATAGAGGTATTGTTTGCTTTGCCAACAAGGGCACCAGTACCATCATCTCCGGTTATGGCAGCATCCTTAACACCCAATTTCAAAAGTACGGCTGTATTGGTATAGCCAAACAAGCCTTGATTTTCGGAACCCGAGGGACGATTGATTGATAAATTACTAATGAAGTGATTTTGTCCGTTATAGTTCCCGGTAAAAGGAACCGGAGATGACGCATCGTCATAACCAATTGGAGAAAATCCTTCTCCATTGTTCCATGATGCATAAGCTGCCATATTTATATCATCGGTCTGTTCAAAATAAGAACCCCATTTACCTGAATTTTGTGCTAACCACATTAGATTCATTGCTGAACTAATCTGATAAGGATCAGACACATTGCCGGCTTCAGATGGGAAAATATTGCCAGTAATCCAAGTAGGGGTGCCAACAAATGTTCCGGTATTGGAATTGACACTATTGTCGGTTACTGAAGTACCAGAACCGGTGGTCATCGGGTAATAGGCAATTAATCCCGTTTCGGTACCGGCAAGTTCACCAAACAAGTTTTGTTGAATTTGTTCCTGTGTTCTTGCTACATTCCAAACTCGTACTTCGTCCAGTTTTCCGTTAAAAAAACTTGCCAGATTGGTTCCTACACCAATTGTTTTATCTGATGTATTGTCATTAAAGGTAAAGGCTGTTTCAGCTTGTAAATCCACTTCGTTGCCATTTACATAAAACGTGCACGAACCGGTGGTACTGGTTCCATTCCTGACAAACGCAATGTGGTTCCATTCGTTAAGGATAATCGCGTTGTCTTCACTTTCAGCCACCCATGTACCAGGCCCTGAAACAGCTATTACGTTTGACGAGCTATTGCCGGTACCAA
Source organism: Prolixibacteraceae bacterium (assembly GCA_027858145.1). Taxonomy (GTDB): domain Bacteria; phylum Bacteroidota; class Bacteroidia; order Bacteroidales; family Prolixibacteraceae; genus Roseimarinus. The sequence goes on from JAQIDF010000048.1 coordinate 16,362, forward strand.
CTTCTACCTGCCACGAACCGGCATCGTTTTCACTTCTTGATGAAAAAACAGTAACCCTGGCACCTAAATTTGCCGGATAAATCCAGGCTTCAACTGTTACAGTATTACCTACATTAAGGGATGCGTCATTTCCAATATTTACATAATCACTGGTTCCATCAAACTCAAGGGCATCCTGTGCACTTAATTGAACACCGGCAAACAACAACAATATCATAAGACATTGCTTTAATTTTACAATTATCAGTTTTTTCATTTGGCACGTATTTTAATTTTTCTGCATATAAAGTATCTATCTATATTTTTTAAATATAATAATAAATAATTCTTATATTTGAATTGGGGTGGGACAAAAGCGAGACATGCAAATAACTCGCACAAATAAGCATCATAAAATGTATGACGTAAAGACAAAACTAACTAAAGCATTTACTATAGTTATAGGGTTCGCCATTGTTCCGATGATGGTTATTGCTTTTTTTGGAACGATACAAACAATTCCCAAAAATGAGACAGGTAAAGGTTTTCTCGTCACCCATAACAAGGAAGGAAAACTGATTTTACAATTGAAGGGTGAAATGGAGTTTTACTGGAATCAGTTACTTTCTCCTTCCGATTTTCAAGGCAATGATTCCAATCCTAAATCAAGTACAATTATTTTTCCGGATACATGGAACGGGAAAATAATTGATGACCAAAAATTGCCCGGCAAAGGATATGCTACTTATCGCACAACGTTGCAGTTTGACACCCTAATGCCAATGGCTATAAGAATTTTCGATTACTTTAATGCATATAAACTTTGGGTTAACGGAGAGCTTATTTCCGAAGCTGGTAAACCTGGCAAAACTGAAGCAGAAACAAGTGCTGAAAGAATTAATAAAATAGGAATATTCATGCCTATAAAAGGTGAAAATGAACTTGTTATGCAAACAGCTAATTTTCAAGAAAAATTTGGAGGGTTCAGGCAATCATTTCTTATTGGAACGGTTAACGCTATAAAACATGTCGATTTAAAACGACAGGTAATTGATGCATTTGTTTTAGGATTAATATTGCTTGCGTTTTTATACAATATTGGCATTTATGTATTTAACACAAAAAGAAAATCATATTTTTATTTTGCGTTATTGATTTTAATCATTTTTATCCGACAATTACTATTAAGCAATATTTCATTGTTTGATTTATTGCTGCAACATTATTCAATAATATACCTGAAAGCGACCTATATTACAGCATGGCTTACATTAATGATACTATTTTTGTTTTTCAAAACAATTTACCCAACCCTTATTTCACAAAAAATACTTAATTTCTTGCAGATTTGGGTAGGTATGGTGTTGGTTTTTACTATCGTATCACCATTATATTATGTGTCGACAGGAACACATTTACTGCAAATCACCTTGTTTTTAGCTTTAGTATATTTAATCTTTTTATTGGTCAAATCGTTTCTTAAAGCAGAAAATCAATATCCATTAACCGGTTTAGGAATGCTATTATTTATTTTTTCGATAACAGTTGAGGCACTTATATTTAACAGAATTATTTATTCAAGCTACACGCTTCAATATGGTTTGATTTACTTCATTTTATTTGAGTCGTTTGTTTTAGGAATAGATTATTCAGTAACCTATAAACGGAATTTAACATTAGTTGAAACATTGAATGTGCAAAACAAAAACCTTCAAAAAATTGTAAAACAAAGAACAAAGGAAGCCCTTGATGCTAAAGAACGAGAAATATTGGCAACCACACTGCTAAAATCAAAGACTTATAAATTCCTTCAACAGCTATACAACAAGTTAAGCAATTATAAAATTGATCATAGAGATGAGCACAAGGATTTTAATCAAATACTAAATGCTATCAGAATTGAAATTAACCAAAAAGATAACCAAATGTTGCATTTTAAAAAAGTGCACCCCAATTTTTTTAAAGGACTACAAATTATGCATCCTTCTCTATCACAAAACGACTTAAAGCTGTGTGCTTATATTAAATTAAACCTTAACAATAATGAGATTGCTGATTTCCTTCATGTTCAACCCGAATCAGTTAGAAAAGCAAAACAACGTATGTGTAAAAAAATAGGTTTAAAAAACGAAAAGGAACTGATAGTACTATTGAATAATATTATGAATTGATCTGAGAAGAGGGGGATGATGATTGAATTAACCCTAAAACGAAAAACGGATGAAACGCATATTAACAGCACTGAATGACTACTTACAGGATTTCTCATCGTTAATTTATCCAAACCTTTGCATTTGTTGTAATGAGTCATTGGTTAAACAGGAGCAACATTTTTGCACCCGGTGTGCTATTGGGCTACCGCGTACATATTACCATCTTGCTTCAATGAATCCTGTTGAGCAATTATTTTGGGGGCGTGTAAAAATTGAAAAAGCAACATCTTTTTTTCTTTTTCAAAAGGGAAGCAAATATCAGAAGCTTCTGCATCATTTGGTGAATATGCCCCATGGGATCGTGACAGTCGGGAAATTCCCAAATTGCTTGACATTACCGATGTGATAAAGTCAGATATTGGCACCGAGTTTGGATATGTGCTTCATATTAACAAAGCAAAAGGGAAACGAATTGATTTCCGGATTGACCATCCGCCATTCAAAGGAGAAGATGGAAAAGTAAGGCCTCCGTTTACCGGACAGGTTTTTATCAACAGCAACCAGTATGAGTTTTTTCTGGGCGATTGTGTTTGGGAACCTCTTGAAGATAAACTAATAAAACCGCTTAAATGAAATATTCCTCCCTCGGTATGCCACATACCCATGTAATCGAATATACCACCCCAAACACATTCTTCTTGACTTGAATTACTACCAGCGATAGTAAATTTAACCCTAAGATCATATAAATCATCTGGCCTTGCAAACGCTCCATTTGATTCATTAATTGTTCTTATATATTCATCAAAAACAAACGAACCATAATATTTTTTTTATCTGTCTCGTAATTATCATTTTCGAAAATATTATGACGAACTTTGAGATAATTATCAAAGCTCCATTGTTCGCTGGGATAATCTATTTCGGCAGTAAAGTTTACAATTTCAAACTAACTTGATTTCCTGTTCCAACCACCAAATATTCCTTTTTTTTCTGATTTCACCCAAAGATATTGATTCCCCAGCGTGACAAATATCCTTTCCATTTATCACTGTTTTCCTATATTTGAAGAAAAAAACACAATGACTAAGAACAGAATTTCAGCACTCCTCCTCTTACTTTTTATCTCGTTTAACACGGTTGCCCGCGAGGGTATGTGGATACCTGTTTTGCTCGACCGTAACATTGCCGAAATGCGCGAAATGGGCTTCAAACTGAACACCGACGACATATACAGCGTGAACAATGCCAGCATGAAAGACGCCATTGTGCTTTTTGGCCGTGGATGTACCGGCGAGCTAATTTCGCCCGACGGGCTGCTGATTACCAATCACCATTGTGGATACGGCCAGATACAGGCTCACAGTACCGTTGAGTACGACTACCTCACCAATGGTTTTTGGGCGATGAACCGCAGCGAGGAACTCCCCAACGAAGGCCTCTCGGTTACGTTTCTGGTCGAAATGCGCGATGTAAGCACCGAAATTCTTACCGGAACCGACTCCATCAGCGATGAAACTCTGCGAATTCAAAAAATAAGAGAAAACACCAACTCTATAACCGAAAAAGCGATTAAAGACACTCACTACGAGGCCACGGTTAAACCATTTTACGAAGGCAACCAGTATTTTCTTTTCATTACCGAAAAATTCACCGATGTACGTCTGGTAGGCGCTCCCCCATCGGCCATTGGCAAGTTTGGAGGCGACACCGACAACTGGATGTGGCCCCGCCACACTGGCGATTTTTCCTTGTTTCGCATCTATGCCGATTCAACCAACAAACCGGCCGGTTACTCGCCCGACAATGTACCATACCAGCCAAAAAGATACTTCCCTATTAACATTTCGGGCATCGAAAAAAACGACTTTACAATGGTTTTCGGATATCCTGGAACAACTCAGCAATATTTATACTCTGATGCAGTTCGCCAGGTTGTTGAACAACGCGACCCCGACCGCATTGCCATTCGCGATGTAAAATTGTTTACTATGCGCTCGGCCATGAAAGCCGACCGTGCAACCCGTATCAAATATGCAGCAAAATATGCCTCGACCAGCAATGCATGGAAAAAATGGCAGGGCGAAATTAAAGGTTTGAAGCGCCTCAATGCCGTGAATGTAAAACTGGAAGAGGAGAAAGCCTTCGCGAAATGGGTGAATACCACGCCCGTCCGACAGGAAAAATACGGTGATATTTTGCCAACTTTTGAAAAGAAATACAATGAGATTGCATCGGTACAGAAAGCCAAAGATTATTACGACGAAATCATTTTCAGGGGAACCGATGCCTACCGTATGTATTACCAGTTAAAACAGTTCATAGGTCAAAAAGAAAAAACAGACGATATTGATTTTATCGAAAAGCATTTTAAAGACTACAAAACCGAAGTTGACCTTAACATATTCGTTTCGCTTATAAAAATGCTGTATTCCGATATTGCTATAGATAAACTGGCCCCCTCGTTGCTCGAAATATCAGAAAAAAATAACCCGAAAAAGCAACTCGAAAAGCTGTATTCAAAGTCGATAATTAACAGCAAAGAAAACTTAATGGACTTACTGTCGAAAAATGACATTGATAGAATTAAGAAGAAGATTGAAAAAGATAAGCTGTACAGGTTTTTTGATGAAACCCGCTCGTATTATTTCGATTCGCTTTATGCCAATTACAATAATGTTCAGAAAGAAATTGACAACAACTACAAAACATACGTTAAGGCTTTGCTCGAAATGAACGAAAATGAGATGCTTTTCCCCGATGCCAATCTCACCATGCGGGTTACCTACGGGAAAGTGGAAGGCTACGAACCGGCCGATGGTGTTGAATACAGGCATTACACAACGCTCGACGGCATTATTGAAAAAGACAATCCGGAGATTTACGATTATAACGTGCCCGAAAAGCTCAAACAACTGCACCGCGAACAAAATTTTGGCAACTATGCCAACCACAAAGGCGAATTGCCGGTATGTTTTACGGCTTCGAACCACACAACTGGTGGAAACTCAGGAAGTCCGGTGATTAATTCCGAAGGACACCTGATAGGCATTAACTTCGACCGTTGCTGGGAAGGCACCATGAGTGATATTATGTTTGACCCCGAGAAATGCCGTAACATTTCGCTCGATATGCGTTACATGTTGTTCTTAGTGGATAAATTTGCCGGTGCAAGTTATTTGCTTGACGAAATGGAGATTGTGAGATAAACTAAAATATAATGAACGTTGCATTGAAAGCCTTTGATGATTTATCAAATTCCGAGCTGTACGAAATATTACAACTCCGAAGTGAAATATTTGTTGTGGAACAAAATTGTGTATATAACGATTTGGATGGGCTCGACCCAGAGGCCTTTCACCTTTATGCATCAAAAAATGATGTAATTATCGGTTATGTAAGACTTTCGAGACCCGGGGCTCGTTTCAGCACTGCTTCAATTGGCAGGGTTGTAACCCGTAAAAACTACCGCCACAAAGGTATCTCCACATTGCTTATGAAAAAAGCCATCGGACACATCGAAAACGAATGGGATGAAACCATGATTTCACTTAGTGCCCAGAAATATCTTCGGAATTTCTACGAGGGATTGGAATTTGTTGTAGTATCAGACGTTTATCTCGAAGATGGGATTCCGCATTATAAAATGGTGAGAGGAAAATAATCGACAAAACAGCTTATAATCTAATATTTACAAGCAACCGACATGTAATTATTTGCATAAGTTCTGGCTACACTTTTATATGAAAGCCTTACGGAACCTTTTGACCGTTCCATTTACTGGAAGGTTCGGCTTCGTTGTAACTCCATTTGCCGGTAAAAGCAGAAAAATAGCTGTTAAATACAAATTCCAGGCGACCTTTGCCGTTGCTCTGATACCACAAGCCTGTAAGGGTGTTGCCGTTTAGCGTTCCTTCAATACGGCCGTCGCGATGCTTATAAGTACCGGTTACTTTGTTGCCATTTTGCTGAAGGGTCATTTCGTTGAAATCGGTTTTATATGTGCCATCAATATTTTGTGCAAATAAACCAACCGATAGGACTAAAAAACAGGAATAAGCAGAAAGTTTTCATATATTCGTTTATATTTTTCAACCAAATATATCAAATATTTCTTGAGTTGAAATTGCATAAATTTGAATAAACCTGAATCCAAAACCAAAAAAGCACTACATCCTTTCCGGACATTCAATTCCGAGCAATGCCATCCCGTTTCGGATAACTTTTCCTGTCGTTTCGGTAAGCTGTAAACGGAACAACTTTTGTTTTTCATCGATCTCTTTCAATATAGGATAATCGTGGTAAAACTGGTTGTACTCCTTCACCAGGTCGTAGCAATAGTTGGCAATTACAGCCGGACTATAATTATTGGCCGATTCACTAACAACTTCAGGGAAAGTGGTTATCTTTTTAATCAGTTCCAGTTCTTTTCCACCGGGAACGATTTCGTCACCTGTTGATTGCCATTTTAGTCCCAAACCGGCTGCTTTACGCAGCACACTTTG
>JAQIDF010000004.1 GCA_027858145.1 Prolixibacteraceae bacterium
GTTGTCATAGTCTTTACGAAACACGAAATATTTTAAATTTTGATTTTCATCAATAATAGGTAAGGTATTTAATTTATGTTCCCAAATTATATCATTGGCTTCACTTAATGTAATTCCATCTTTAGCGGTTATTAGATTTGATACAGGAGTCATGAAATCTATCACTTTCTTGTCTAAACGATCCTTACTAACCCTGTAATCACGACTAGTTATAAGTCCTATTAGTTTGCCGCAAGAAGTACCATTATCAGTTACACCAACTGTTGAAAAACTAGTTTTATCTTTTAAAGCTAATACATCCTTTAGTGTGTGTGCCGGTGTTAAATTAGCTCTGCTTTCCACAAATCCGGCTTTATATTTCTTTACTTTCATTACCATTTTGACTTGGTCCTCAATTGTCTGAGAACCAAAGATAAATGATAAACCTCCTTCTTTTGCCAATGCAATTGCCAGTCCACTATCTGATACTGATTGCATTATGGCTGAAACAAAAGGAATTTTTATAGAAATTCTCGGAATCTCTCCCTTTTTAAATTTAACCAGAGGTGTTTGTAAATTAACATTGTCAATAGTGTTGAGCTTTGTTGTTAAACCGGGTAATATCAGGTACTCACTAAAAGTCCTTGATACTTCATTTGTTATTATTGCCATAATATTTGAAGTAAAAAATTTTGCAAAACTAAAAAATCATTTGCATCCTTTTCTAATTTTTTAGTTTATTCTTATTTGCGGAGGCTGAATCCGCTTTGTTTCTCACTTGTTGCAAGTTCTTGAAAAACTTCAAATATGCAAATTTATTAAAGGGGTAGTGGGGGGATAATCCGTAAGCTGATTACAGAAACAATTATTTGATTAGTGCTTGCCCGAAAAGCCCAATTTCTGCGTTACGCCCTTTCTGAAAACAGTCACTTACGAATGTAAACTCCTTGATTTTCAGAAAGGCCAAGCCTTGAAATTGAACTTTTCGATTCAAGCACTTGAAAAAAAGTAGTTTTCTTGCTGACACTATATAACACAAAAGCCGTACCTTTATAAAAAGTGCGGCTTTTGTGTTAATATGTATAAGAGAGCGTGTGAGTTGTTTTGTCAAATGTTTTTGTTTGGCAAGTGTTTATTTGCTATTTGAACAACATAACGAGGAAGAAAAAGTTGTTGATGTTTATCGTCCGGTTTAATCTTTTTCTTGAATAGTATGTATAGTTCAAGCGAAGTTGAAAGTATTATGCTGGCTCCTAAAATAACACTGGTCAACTCTACTACATTGAGGTATTTTTGTAAGATCAAACTTCCGGCCATAAAAAGAATGTTATTCACAAATATTATCCCTGTAGCCTGGAGGTGCGACATGCCTAATGTGAGTAGCCTGTGATGAATGTGGTTTTTATCAGGCTTTAAAGGTGATTTCTTTGCCACAAAAATTCGTAACATGAAAACACGTAAAACATCAAAAAGCGGGTAAACCATAAAACCAATTAACACCGCAGGTACTGATTTTAAAACGTATTCTCCGGTATATCCGGCATTAAACTCATTGAATTTTGCAGCTAAAACAAAAATAAGCGTTCCGATTAGTAATGAACCGGTATCGCCCATGAATATTTTGTTACGATGACCAAATACATTGAATATGAAAAAAGCCAGGCATGCTCCTGCCAGAGAAAATGATATAAGTGCGTATTCGGGGAGGCCAATTATGACAAACCATATACCAAAAACTGTTGATATTTGTACCGCTATTGATGAAGCCAATCCATCAATACCGTCAATTAAATTAAAACTATTGATTATCACAATTCCCACAAAAAATGAAAGCAGGGTAGATGGTAGATATCCAATATTATCAAAGCCAAAACAACCATAAACATTTGAAAACCTTAAGTTGGCAAAAAGAATAACCACTGCTAATGAAATTGATAATGCTCCAAGTTTTGATCGGGGCGATATTCCAACTAAATCATCTTTCAAACCGGCAAAAAAAGTAATAAGCAAGCTGGCGAAAATATACTTCAGGTCAAAAAACGGGAAACCATCTCCACCGAGTGTAACCCCTAAGGTTAAACCAATAAAAATTGCCGTACCACCTAAGGTAGGTATAATCGTAGTATTTAATTTCCGGGAATTGGGAACATCGAACAGCTTTTTGGCTTTTGAGACCCTTACAATCTGGGGTATGCTAAAAGCTGTAAATGTAAAAGCTATAATAGATACTAAAATAAAGTAAAATAAATTTTCCATGTTAAGTTTTCCATGTCATGTAAAGAGAGTAATGTTAGATAACAAAGCTAAGATAATTATACCTTAAAGTAAAGAGCTTTTTTGTAAAGTATGTGTTAAATGTACAAATGCTAATGTTTTTTAAACGAAGGAATGGATTAGTGAGTGACGGTATTTATTTAGTAAATGACAATAAAAAAGAAATGTACATACTCATTGAATTGGTTTGAATTTAGATCAGAAAAGTGTATTGCTCGTTTTTTTAAAGTTTTCAAGAATCATCTGAAGGAGTTGCACTGTAGCCAATGCATCTCCGGCAGCACGATGCCGGCCATTTATCTCTATGCCTAATTTCTCACATATCTTGCCTAATGAATAAGATTGATGTCCCGGAATATATTTTCTTGCCAATTGTACAGTGCATAATTTCTTTCGGTAATAATTATAACCTAAATTTTGAAATTCTTCGCGTATAAAGTTGTAATCAAATGCAACATTATGTGCTACAAATGTTTTGTTATCAGTTACTTCTACAATTTTTCGTGCTATTTCATAAAATTTAGGGGCATTTATAACCATTCCATTGGTTATTCCTGTTAATTGTGTTGTGAAGTTAGAAAGCCGGCATTCGGGATTTACAAACGAAGTAAAAGAATCGATTATTTCTTTACCGTCAAATATGAAAATGGCAATTTCAATTATTTTGCCTGTTTTTTTATTCCCCCCTGTCGTTTCAATGTCAACAACTGCATACATAAAACAAAAATAATCAATATTTTTTCAATCGGTTAATATTTAATTGAATGTATTAAAGCTAAAATATTATATTTGTTTTTGTGGTTGCCACAATTTTAAATCATGTTGAAAAAATCAGCTTACATATCTTTATTATCCTTTTTATTTGCAGGTATGGTTTTATCTGTACAAGAGGGTAAAGCACAGAATATTGATCAACAATGGGCTGTAAAACCGTCGTATTCTTTACTTATTTATACCGGCGAACTGAATGATCAACTTTTTGATGCGAATAATATGAATCATGGTGGCGGCCTTTCTTTTTCACGTTATCTAAACCCTTCTGTTGATTTAGTTATTGGAGCCGATTATTTTCAGTTGAAAATGGATAATACTTATGAAAGCAATAATTACCAAAGTTCAGGCTACCTGATAACTCCTAATGTTACTTTTAATTACAAGTTTTACAATAATTACATTTTACCTGAAGAAGCTCTATTCAAACCATATATGGGAATTGGATTCAATTATTTAATCGGTAATTCGCAAGGAAGTAGCTATGATCTTTCTGGTGATAATTATGAACATTTTATTGACGAGATTTCATTAAGCTTAAGTCCCGGGGTAAAATATAATCTATCTAATCGTATTGCACTTTTTGCTGAGCTGTCTATCCTTTTTGCAACAACCGATGAAATTGATGGTGCATCATTTGATCGGCAAAATGATCACTTTACAGGTGGCAGGGCTGGAGTGTATTTCAATATTAGTGGCATAAAAGATCAGGATAAAGATGGTGTGCCAGATATCGATGATGAATGTCCGGATACGCCCCGTGGTGTGAAAGTTGATGAAGACGGTTGCCCGCAGGATCGCGATAAAGATGGTATACCCGATTATCTTGATGATTGTCCGGATGTTCCGGGATTGCCCGAATATAATGGTTGCCCCGATACCGATGGCGATGGCATAATTGACAAAGAAGATGATTGTCCGGAGCTGCCAGGGCTGCCTGAGTATAATGGTTGTCCCGACACTGATGGAGATGGTGTTATCGATCCTGATGATTTATGTCCGGGCACACAAGCGGGAATCACTGTTGATCAATATGGTTGCCCCATTGATTCGGATGGTGACGGTTTAACAGATGATGTTGATCAGTGTCCTGATGAATATGGGCCAATGGAGTATCTTGGTTGTCCTGAACCACCTGATGTGGGCTGGCCTTCGATGGAGAAAGATACCCCTCCCGAGGTTTATTTTGAAACGGATAAATACGAATTAGATCCTGAAGCTGAGGCTGAAATGGATAAAATAATAGATTACATGTTCGAAAACCCGATGATGAACATCCGTTTGTATGGATTTGCTGATCCTCGTGGTACTGATGAATACAATGATGTACTATCAGCCAGAAGAGTAGAAGCTGTTAAAAAATATCTGATGAGAAAAGGTGTTCCTGAAAACAGAATTATGGTCAAAGCGCTGGGTGAAATTCAGGAAGTTCAGTCGGTTGAAGGAGATGAGGATGCAACAATTGATCAAAAATTCAGAAAAGCACGTAAAGTACAATTTGAGACATTCTTCTTTATGCGGTAAGGGAAAAGGAGCATTAGTAGATTACTTCTTCTTTTCCTTCTCTTAATATTGATATCTCATCATTTGAACAGTCAATAATAGTTGACACCTGATTGCCTCCGATACCACCATCAATTACAGCATCTACAATTCTATCATATTCTTCAAATATTAATTCAGGATCAGTCATATAAGCTTTAACTTCATCCTGACTGTGAACAGAAGTCGAAAAAACAGGGTTACCCAATTGTTTAACAATTTGGCGGATTATGGCATTGTCAGGAACTCTGATGCCAACTGTTTTTTTCTTCTTTTTGAAATAGCGGGGTACGTTATTATTTGCCGGAAGAATAAATGTAAATGGCCCCGGCAGATTTCTTTTCATCAACTTAAAAACAGGATTGGGAATGGGCTTACAGTAATCTGAAAGATGACTTAAGTCGTGACAAATAAAAGAGAAATTTGATTTTTCTACTTTGATATCTTTAATCTTAGCTACTTTTTCAACAGCTTTATTATTCATAATATCACATCCTAAGCTGTAAACCGTATCGGTAGGGTAAATAATTATTCCACCTTGACGTAGAATTTCAACAACCTCTATCACTCTATTGATATCAGTTTCTTTCTCGTATAATTTAATGTATTCAGCCATAATTCTTAAATGATTTATAGCAAAAATAGCATTTTATAAATTAGCGCTTCCAGAATGCAGGGGAAAAGAGAACAATGATTGTGAATAACTCAAGACGCCCAAGAAGCATTAAGAATGATAAAAACCATTTTCCACCATCAGGAATATGTGCAAAGGTGGCTGATGGGCCAACTGAACCAATTCCCGGACCAATATTTCCCAGCGAAGTGGCAACAGCTCCAAAGGCAGTTTCAAAATCATCAACAAACACCATGAAAATCAGCGTGCTTATAAAGAATACAATAATATACAGAAAGAAAAACGCTAAAACATTTGTGATAACTTGTTGATTTACAGATTTTTTATTGAATCGGACAGGGATAATGGCATTGGGGTGAATTAGCCTGCGCATCTCATAGTAAGTGTTTTTTATAAGAAGAACAATTCGCATTATTTTAATGCCACCTCCGGTTGAACCAGTTGAACCGCCTATGAAAAAAAGCATTAATATTATTGCTGTAAGAAATGGTGTCCACAATAAATAATCACTTGTGGCATAGCCTGTTGTTGTAATAATTGAGACAGTTTGGAACATCGCATCCCGAATTGATTGTTCTATACCTAAGTTTGAAGTCAATATTAAACCGATTGATAATATTGATGCTGCGATGCCAATAAAAATAAGATAAAACTTGTACTCTTCGTTTCTGAACATTTTCCGTGGCTTTCCTGTGATAGCATGAAAGGATAGTGAGAAATTCGTTCCAGCCATAATCATAAAAAATATGATTACATATTGAATATATGCCGAATCCCAATAAGCGATACTGGCTTGTTTGGTTGAATAGCCTCCGGTTGCCATGGTTGTGAAGGAATGGCAAATTGCATCGAAGAAATCCATTCCTCCAAACATTAACAATATCGTTTCAGCGGCAGTAAACATTAAATATATATTCCAAAGAATTTTGGCTGTATCTTTAATTTTAGGATTTACTTTATCAGGAGCAATTCCGGGCGATTCGGCTGTGAAAAGTGACATGCCACCAATTCCAAAAGCCGGTAAAACCGCTAACGACAAAACAACAATTCCCATACCACCAAGCCATTGCGTAAGACTCCGCCAAAACAATATGCCGTGTGGCATTTCTTCAATGTTATTTAAAATGGATGACCCGGTAGTGGTAAAACCTGAAATTGTTTCGAAAAAAGCATTCGTATAATTTGGTATGGAACCACTAAAAACGTATGGAAGACTCCCAAATAAAGAGAAAAAAACCCATACAAGCCCGACAATAACATATCCTTCACGTCGGCCAATGTTCTTTTTGGCTTTAAAAGTTAGTGTCATTGACACAACTCCAACTATAATTGTAATTAATGCTGAATATAAAAATGAAAGTGTATCGCCATCATTATAAATACCGGCTACAATTAAAGGTAGAATCATGAACAACCCTTCGCCTATAAGGAGAAAGCCAAGTGTTCGGATTATAATTTTATAGTTTAACACCTCTGGTATTATTTAAAGAATTTATCGATTTTTTTAATTGCAGCAGGTAGAGCAAAAACAACAACCCGATCGCCTGCTTGTATTTGGGTTTCACCAGTAACAATAAAGCTTTGGTCTCCTCTGATAATGCCTCCGATTTTTCCATTGTCAGGGAAACCCAACTGTTTTACTAAACGTGTTGTTGCCTTAGATCCCTCATGTGCAATCACTTCAACAGCTTCTGCTTCAGTTGCCGTTAAACATTTAATACTCGATATTTCAGAGTGCATTGAGAAGCGGTATATGAAACTTGCCGCGATAAATTTTTTGTTAATTACACTTCCGATTCCAATTTGCTCGGCTAAGCTAATAAAATCGATGTTTTCAATCTCGGCAACTGAACGCTTTACCCCCATCTTCTTAGCTAACTGGCATGTGAGAATATTCGTTTCAGAGTTACCGGTAACTGCAACAAATGCATCCATTTTATCAATGCCTTCTTCTTTTAATAAATCGAGATTTCGTCCATCTCCATTTATTACCAGTACATTACTAAAACGATCAGCAATTTGTTGACACCGCTCTTTGTTTTGTTCAATTACTTTAACATTAAATTGATCCTCGAGTTTTTCTATCGCCCGTTGAGCAATACGACTTCCCCCAAGAAACATGATGTTTTTAACTTCAAAGAACGTTTTTCCGGCTTTATCGTATAAATCATGTATGGCATCACGAGTCGTTACGAAGTAAACGATATCACCTGCAAGTATTTTATCTTTTCCTTTTGGAATAATGGTATTGTCATTTCTAGTAATCGCAACAGCTCTAAAACCATCAGAAACTTTTGCAATATCTGCCAGGGTTTTGTCGACAATTTCTGTCGCATTGTCGCGAATTTTAATTCCATAAAGCATGAGTTTCCCACCTGAAAATTCATGGGTTACCCTTGCACCTGGTTGTTTTACCGATGCAACGATTTCTTTGGCTGCTAACGATTCGGGATAAATAAGCTCATCAACTCCTAATTCAACAAACTTGGGTTTGTTTACTTTTCTAATATATTCTGCGTTATTTATGCGTGCTAATGTTTTTTTGACGCCCAAATCTTTTGCTAAAATACATGCTAACACATTACGGGATTCATAGGGCGTAACAGCAATAAAAAGATCAGCTTTGGCTATACCGGCTTCTTTTAAGTCTGCTATTGAATTTGCAGCACCATTTACTGTGAGAAGATCAACCTGATTAGCAATGAGTTGCAATTTGTCATTGTCATCATCCATCAGTACAATTTCATGATCTTCCTCGCTTAACATTCTTGCAAGGTGTGTACCAACTTCTCCTGCACCGGCAATTACTACTTTCATTGATATCTGTTTTTATAAAACTAATGTAATTACTTTTGTTGTCATCGATAGATGAAAATTGCATGGCAAAGTAATGTATAATGTTTAAGATTGTCCAAATATTGAAATTGATTTTTCATTATTTGTCTTATTTAAAATGGTTGAAAATTATAATTTACCATGTTTCAACTATAACTGCATACTGATTTGTTTTAATTAACGAATCATTGTTTTCAATAATTGGTCGAAAATAGTTCAATTTACCATTTTTAAAAGCACGCAAGGCGATATTTTGCTTTTTGTTAACGTTAATTTCTATATCTGATAATCCCCATGTTAAATGAGCATGGCTGTCGTTTATGTTTTCTGATTCAAAACCGTTTTTATTTATCTGGATTTGAATTTTTTTAAAGAAAATTTGATTATTCCTGCGGTAAAGGTTATTATTCAGAAGTGTATCCCGGGGTAATAAAACTGGTTTAGTTGTATGAAAATAACCTGTTGAATTGTTGAGTAACCTTTCAGAATAAGTCGAAAGTGAATCAGATTGACAATAGTAATAGTGTTTGCGCCCGTTGATGATGCTTAATATGTTATCGTTGTAGTGGTTATAGAAAACCAAATAGCTTTGGTTTTGTGTTTGATATGAGTTAAAAGTGTCTTTGATTAAGAGAATCAGGAGGAATGAGAATAGTATCAAAATATATTTATACTTTCTTGAAACCAATATTAAACCTATTGTGAATATAATTGTATAACAGGTTACTACTGTTGCCTGATCAACCCATAAATCTGAAATAACAGCAACCGGCAGGTTATCAATCCTGGCAATTAGTATGTTCATTAGTTTTACTGTTCCTGATAAAAAACTACCAACAATACCATTAATGGCCGGAAAAGGCAACATTATAAAAAATAAGATGCTTCCGTACAACAAGATTGTAGCAGCTGGTATAACGACAAAATTGCTAATCCAAAAATAAACCGGAAATTGATGAAAGTAATATAGGCTAAAAGGCAGAGTGCCTAATTGTGCAGATACTGATACCGCAAAAAGTTCCCAACTGCTTTTTGCAATTCGATTTTTAAACGAACCCAACCGGGCAATTTTCGGTTGGAAAAAAACAATTGATGTTACAGCAACGTATGAAAGCTGAAACCCGACTTCATAAATAATATCAGGTTTTATAATCATCAGCAACATTGCTGAAAGGGCAAGGGTATTGTATATGTTTGTGTTCCTGTTAAGGTTTTGACCAATAACGAGGAATGAAAACATGGTTGCAGCGCGCATTACCGATGGCGACATTCCGGTTATAAGTGCATAGCTCCACAATAATATGATGAGCAAAAACACTTTAATGACTTTTGTTTTGCTACTATAGTTAAGCGGTTTAAGTATAAAACTGAAAACAAAAAATAAAATACCGACATGTAATCCTGAAACTGCTAAAACATGCATGGCTCCCGAGTTAGAAAACTGTTGTTTCAATTCTTTATCAATGTAGTTCTTTTCGCCCAGGGTTAACGCAGACAAAACTGCAAACTCTTGATTATTAATCCCAGCTTTGCGGTAAGAATCTAATAAGTTTGACCGGGTATTAACAGCTAATGTTTTTAGGCTTGTTTGATGATGGTTTGAATGATAAGGCAATTTGTAGATATATGATTGATACCGTATTGCTCTGCGATTCATGTATTTTTTGTAATTAAAATCACCGGGATTATTCGAATGTTCTATTGGATACAGCCTGGCTTTAAAACCAATAAAATCGCCTGGTGTTATATCTGTTTCCGAAATACTGTCAGGAACAAATAGGACAATCTTTTCATTCACTAATATTTTAGATGTATCATTTGAAACGCTTTTTAGTTGAACAACGAGTTTTTCACGATTTTTAGATGCAGGACTCATGTCATTTACTTTTCCGGCATAGTAACCCTGAGTTGGGATATCATATCTGAACTGTGAGCTGCGATAGGTATTTGTATATAATGCCCCCAAACAAATAATTAGAAAGCCAATAACAAATGAATAAATTTTTTGCAGGAGAATACGTTTGCTGTCTTTTAGTATTAAAGCAAACAAGAGAGAGGCAAGAGCTATAAAAATTAAATACTTGTTTCCAATTGGTAAAATATCGGAAATTATGATACCCGCAAGAAACGATACAGTGTGCCGTAAAATGGGGATCGAATGGGTTATGTTTTTTATATCAGACATTAAAGACAGTAATATAGTAAAAAAATACTACATATTAATGCCTTTAAAATCGTTTAATTCGTGTTAAGGGTGTGTAATAAATTAACTTATCTGATAAAAATTTCTAAATCTCTTATATCCTACAACCTTTAAAATACTTTTGGGTAGTTTATTCTATTACACACCCTAAAGTTGAAGTTTAACCCGATATGCTGTAGTAACTTTTCCCTTTGCTATTGCATTTAGCTTGCTTTTAAGAAGTTTTCGGCGCAGGGGAGATACGTGATCGACAAAAAGTTTTCCTTCCAAATGGTCATATTCGTGCATTATTACCCTTGCAGCAAAACCATTATATGTCTCAGTGTGTTCATTCCAGTCTAAATCGCGATAAGTAATTGTAACTTGTTCGTGTCTCGAAACTTTTTCGTTTATTTTAGGTAAGCTCAGGCAACCTTCTTCCATTTCCCAGGGCTCACCCTGCCGATCGGTAATTTGAGGGTTGATAAATACCTTTTTGAAATCTGCAAGTTCTGGTTCTTCTTCAGCCATCGGACTGGCATCAATAACAAAAATGCGTATCGATAATCCTACCTGTGGTGCGGCCAATCCAACACCATCTGCCTGATACATTGTTTCATACATATTGTCAATTAAATTATTCAGGCCTTCGTGATTTTTATCGATGGGTTTTGCAATCTTTCGTAATAACGGATTGCCATATAGTGTTACAGGTAAAATCATCTTTTTAACTATTTATATTTCTCTTTTGTTCCATAAAAGTTTGAAGAATTAGCGTAGCACTCACTGCATCTACAAGCCCTTTATTCTGTCGGTCTTTCTTTTTTAAACCGGCATCTATCATGGTTTGAAATGCAATTTTTGAGGTAAATCTTTCGTCAACAAGTTTCAATGGCATGTCGGGATATTTTTTCTGAAACTGTTTTAAAAACGGGTTGATGTAACGAATCGATTCAGAAGCTTCGTTTTTCATTGTTGTTGGATAACCAACGACAACACAATCAACTGTTTCTTTTGAAAAATAAGCGGCCAGATACTCAAATATATCGTGAGCCCTTATTGTCTCAAGCTTATTTGCTATGATTTGTAAAGGATCGGTAACTGCTAACCCCACTCGTTTTCTGCCGTAATCAATTGCTAATATTCTTCCCATAAAAATTGTTGCTGCAAAAATATTAAAAAGAAGGCAAATATGATGATTTATTGAAAATTATTAACAAAGAAATGATCTGTTATGTTGAATTATATATATCAATACGGTTGTATGTGTCATATATTCAGTATTGTATGGTTATTGCAATGTGTGTATTGTATAATTCTATAAAATATGCAATACACACATTGCATATTTTAAAAACATTCTGTTCGTCTTTGTGTTTATATCATAAAACAAATAAAAAAGTTTTGAACATGTCTGAATTTAAAGTACAAATGCCCAAAATGGGAGAAAGTGTTCAGGAGGCAACCATTACAAAATGGTTTGTAAAAGAAGGTGATACTGTTGAAGAAGATGACCTTCTTTTTGAAATTGCCACCGAGAAAGTTGATTCTGAAATCCCTTCGCCAGTCGATGGGGTTATTTCAAAAATATTATTTGAAGTTGATTCGGTTGTTGATGTTGGCGAAACTGTAGCCATTATAAAAACCGAAGGCGATGAAGATGAAGATGAAAGCAGTGATGAACCTGTAAAAGAAGAAAAAGAATCTAAAGAGGAGACTTCTTTAGACGAAAAACAGGAACAGCCATCAGAAGAAAGCAAAAATGAAGATTCTTCAGATGATGACACTGAAACAACACGCTTTTATTCTCCGTTGGTGCGTTCAATTGCCAAAGAAGAAAAAGTTAGCACTAAAGAGCTGGAATCAATTGATGGCAGTGGTGAAAACGGCAGGGTACAAAAGAAAGATATTCTTGCTTATCTCGACCAACGTGAAAGTGGTGAAGCACCAAAAGCGGCCAAAAAGCCGGATGAAGGGAAGAAAGAGCAGGCTAAAGAAACAGCTCAGCCCAAAAAAGAAAAACCTAAAGTTTCGGTTTCGGTGGGTGCAGAAGACCAGATTGTTGAAATGGATCGTGTTCGCAAGCTTATTGCCGACCACATGGTACAATCGGCACAATCTGCACCACATGTTACTTCAGTAGTAGAAGCTGATGTTACCAACCTGGTTCTTTGGCGCAAAAAAGTAAAAGATGAGTTCCAGGAAAAGTACAACGAGAAAATTACATTCATGCCAATATTCACTGAAGCTGTAGCAGCTGCATTGCGCGAATTTCCAATGGTAAACGCTTCGGTTGACGGTGATAAGATGATCTTGCGTGGAAAAGTTAACGTTGGTATTGCTGTTGCCAAACCCGACGGCAATCTTATTGTTCCGGTAATTCGCGATGCCGACC
>JAQIDF010000085.1 GCA_027858145.1 Prolixibacteraceae bacterium
GATGACCCGCCCGATGTGAAGCCGGACGGCAGGAGCGACCATGGGGAGCTACCTGGCGGACGTGCGAAACACGGGTGGGGCAAGGGAGCTTGAAACCGCAGGCCGATAAGCCCGCCAAAGTTTAATTATTTAAAATGTTGAAAATGAAGACAAAAGCAGTTAGATTATACGGCAAAAATGACCTGCGGATGGAAGAGTTTGAGCTTCCGGCGATTAAGGACGATGAGATTTTAGCTAAAGTGGTGAGCGACAGTATTTGTATGTCGAGCTACAAGGCAGCAACACAGGGAGCTGACCATAAGCGCGTGCCCGATAATGTTGCGGAGGAACCGATTATTATTGGTCATGAGTTTTCGGGCGAGATAGTGGAAGTAGGTGCGAAATGGAAAGATAAATTTAAGGCGGGACAGAAGTATTCGATTCAGCCGGCGATTTATTATGAAGATGGTCCGGTTGGCGTGCTCAGTGCGCCGGGGTACTCGTACAAGTACGTGGGGGGTGATGCTACGTATGTGATTATCCCAAAAGATGTACTTGAGCAGGATTGTCTGCTGATATATGATGGACCAGGATTTTATCCGGCATCGCTGGCTGAGCCACTGAGTTGTGTGATTGGGGCGATGCATGCTAATTACCATACTACGCCTGGATTGTACATTCACAATATGGAAATTGTGGATGGCGGTAAAATGGCGATTTTGGCCGGTGTTGGCCCGATGGGATTGGCAGCTATCAACTATGTGATTAATCGCGCCGACCGAAAGCCAAAGATTTGTGTGGTAACCGATATTGACCAGGCGCGTTTGGACAGGGCTGCTGAGATTTATACGGTTGAGGCGGCCAAAGAAAATGGAATTGAGCTGGTTTATTTGAATACAGGAAATGTTGAAAACCCGGTTGATGCAATGCAGGAGCTTGTTGATGGCAAAGGATATGATGATGTATTCGTATTTGCTCCGGTGGCTCCGGTAATTGAGCAGGGAGATGCTATTTTGGCTTTTGATGGCTGTCTGAATTTCTTTGCCGGTCCGTCGAACCCCAATTTACAGGCAAAAATGAACTTTTATAATGTTCATTACGCTTATACGCATATTGTAGGTACTTCGGGCGGTAACATGGATGATATGGTTGAGGCATTGAATGTTATGACGAAGGGGCTTGATCCGGCCGGGTTGGTAACACATATTGGTGGCCTGAATGCTGTGGTCGAAACCACTTTGGATTTACCGAATATTCCAGGAGGTAAAAAGTTAATTTATACCCACGTGGACATGCCGCTAACACCACTGACTGACTTTGCTGAAAAAGGAAAAACAAACCCGGTTTATGCAAAACTGGCTGAATTGGTGGATGCAAACAAAGGACTTTGGAGTGTAGAAGCTGAAGAGTACTTGTTGGCTAATGGGGATAATTTGTAAAAAAACAACCACCCCCCCCAACCCCCTAAAGATAGGGCGCTAAAATCGTAACTTTTTGGCTGTTGTTTTGGGAGGTTGTTTCATTGGTGAGATAATGCTGAATTAAATATTTCCCATTGATAGAAGCTACGAACAAGTCCCCTTTAGGGGATTTAGGGGCAGGTTTTTTTTAAAAATAAATAAAATGAACGTATTAGACATTAATTTAATGCATCCGCGCGATCAGATTGTGTTGATAATCAGCAGAATTTATAATCGCGGATTAACCACAACATCGGGTGGTAACGTGTCGATTATCGACGAAAATGGTGATATTTGGGTTACTCCATCGGCCATTGATAAAGGCTCGTTGCGTGCCAGCGATATTGTGTTGGTAAAAAATGATGGTACCATAGAGGGAAAGCACAAGCCATCGTCGGAATTTCCGTTTCATAAAGCGATTTATGAAATCCGTCCCGAACTGAAAGCGGTTATTCATGCACACCCGCCAGCATTGGTGTCGTTTAGTATTGCACATACCATACCCGATACCAATGTTATTCCACAGGCCAAATATGTTTGCGGCCCTATTGGGTATGCTCCGTATGCTTTGCGTGGTAGCGACGAACTGGGTGATAGTATTGCCAATGTCTTCAAAGAAAACTACAAAGCCGTGATCATGGAGAATCATGGTACCGTGGTAGGGGGCAGCGATATGGGAGATGCTTTTCAACGTTTCGAAACACTGGAGTTTAGTGCACGTACCATAATAAACGGTAAAACTATTGGTGAGGTTAAAGCTTTAAGCGATGAGCAGATTGACCAGTTTGAAGA
>JAQIDF010000156.1 GCA_027858145.1 Prolixibacteraceae bacterium
CCGGTTTTCATGTTTCCGTTGTTAATGGCAAAACCTCCGGTTTCGTGGTCGGCAGTAACAATTACCAGTGTTTCTTTATTTTTGGCTGCAAATTCTAAAGCAATACCTATTGTTTTATCAAAGTTGAGTGTTTCGGTAACTAAGTATGAAGTATTGTGCTGATGACCTCCCCAGTCGATTTGTGAACCTTCAACCATAAGGAAGAAACCATCGGGGTCGTTGTCAAGTATGTTGATTGCTGTTTTGGTAGCTGTTTCAAGCATATCACCACGGCCATCTTCTATTGTTGTAGGATGTTCTGATGAAACAAAACCGGCTAGTTTTCCTTTTTTGGTTTTGGCTACTTTTTTCATATCGGTTTCAACTTTGTAACCTTTCTTTTTCAATTCATCTGCCAGGTTTCTGCCGTCTTCGCGTTCTGTAAAGTGTTTGTAGCCGCCACCAATAAATACATCGATGTTGGATTTTAGAAAATCGGCTGCAATTGCTTCGTACATCGAACGTTGAGGTTGATGTGCAACAAAAGAAGCTGGGGTGGCATGTGTTATAGAAGATGTTGCTACAACTCCGGTTGCCAGGCCTTGTTTTTCACATTTCTCGCGAATGTTTTCAACAGCAACGGTGTCGTTATTAACGCCAATGGCACCGTTGTACGTTTTACTGCCGGATGAAAGCGCTGTGCCAGATGCAGCAGAATCGGTTGTGAAGTCGGATGCTGAATAGGTTGTCTGGAAACCAATTTTTTTGAAATTTTGAATATACATCTGCCCGTGGTTTGCTGTAATGCCAGAGTAGATATGAGCGACTCCCATCCCATCACCAATGAGCAGAATTACATTTTTAGGTTTATGAACTGAAGTAGGCTCTTTGTATTGTTCTACTTTATAGGGCTCACCACCCGGGTAATAATTGGCGTTGTCTTTGGATGCAATAGTTTTGTAATTTTCTTGAGCCTGCAATGCAAATGAAGCAGTAAGCACAAATACAATAATCAAAAATATTTTGTTCATGATATGTTTGTTTAAAATGTTTCGCAATTTAATAAAAATGACATTTATATCATATGCGTGATTTGTGAATTATACCTTAACCTAATGTTTCGATATCAAAATTTGCATCCAACGAATAAACAACTGGTTTTTGATTCAGTTCGATGTTGATACATCCCATCGACAAAAATTCGGACAGGATATTCTCGGCTACAAACCTTCTGATGTGTGCAATTTTACTAAAGCGGGAAAGGGTTATGCTTTCATTTTGCTGTAAGTACGCTACCAGTTTTCGGCGTGGTTCGTCATAAATAAACATCAATCCTTTGGGGCTTCGTTTTAGTCGCCAGGCTTTTAGCTGCACCCGGTTGGCCAGTACGTTTTCGTCTTTACGCCTGATGTATGCAAGCCATTTACGTTCATCGTTTTCAGCGTAATGCGGTCTTTGCTTACTGGCTTGAATTACAATTTCAAGTACAATTTTACCATCTGCCTCCCATTCAACCACTTCAAAATCAATTTTTGGACTGCTGTAAATATTTGCTGCTGCCTGCACCATGTAATACTCTTCATCGGATTTTACCCCGGCAATCTTCCCATTATCTTTCACACCAACAAGTAACCGGCCACCATCGGTATTAGCGAAAGCGACCAGTGATTTTGCAATTTTTCGCGAATCGTTTATGCAGAATTTGAAATCCTGCTGCTGATGTTCGCCCTGGGCAATGAGTAGGTATAGTGGGTTGATGTTAATCATAATGAAAACAAATTTGGCACAAACCGGTCTGATGTAAGTCTTGTAAACAGTGTTTTTCTTCTTCAGTTTTTATTCAAGAACTTCGGCAACAATAAAGGTACTGCCCCCAACAAAAATCATGTCGTTTTCAGAAGCGGCTGCCCGGGCTGCCTCTAGTGCTTCCTTTACATTGGGGTAGGCCAGTCCTTTTAGTTGAAATTTTTTTGCTTTTTCTCTCAGTATATGTTCATCTAATGCTCTCGAGATATCAGCTTTTGTGAAATAATAGGTGGCATCGTCAGGGAGCAAAGGTAATATCAGCGATAAATCTTTATCGTTAACGGTACCAAATACAACATGTAGATTTTTATATTGTTCTTGTTTAAATTGTGCTGTTATGTTTTTTATCCCATCCTGATTATGGCCTGTATCACATATGATCTTGGGATTGCTGCCAATTTGCTGCCAGCGGCCATAAAGACCTGTATTTTTAACTACATTATTGAGGCCATTTTTAACTGCATCGGCGTTTATGTTGAATACTTTCTGCTTGTAAAGAATTTGCATAGCGCATAGCGCTGTCGTAATATTTTTAAGTTGATAATTCCCTTTCAGGTCGCATGTAAGGTTACGATAAATAAGTGAACATTCCGACGAAAATTGCAATTCACTTCCGGTTTGTGTTAACAGGTATTCTTGATCGGCAAAATGGATGGGAGCATGCTTCTCTTTTGCTTTCGTTATAAAAACATCTTGCGACTCAGCCTGTGTTTCGCCAATTACAACGGGAGTGTTTTGCTTGATGATCCCGGCTTTTTCGGCTGCAATTTCCGGAATGGTTTTACCAAGCAAGTTGGTATGGTCGGGGCTTATGTTGGTGATTACCCCAACTTCGGGGTTTATAATATTGGTTGAGTCGAGACGTCCTCCAAGTCCTACTTCAATTACTGCAACATCCACTTTTTGACGGGCAAAATAATCGAATGCCATCATTACGGTAAGCTCAAAAAACGAAGGTTCCAGCTTTTCAACTTTGTTTTTTTGTTGAAATTTTTCCACAAAACGGCAAACATCTTCCTCGCTTATCATCTGCCCGTTAATTTTAATCCGCTCCCTGAAATCCAACAAGTGGGGTGAGGTGTAAAGTCCTACTTTGTAACCAGCGCTTTGAAGGATTGATGCCATAATGTGCGAAACCGAGCCTTTCCCGTTTGTGCCGGCTACATGAATGGTTTTAATACCATGGTGTGGATGGACGAACATGCGGTCGAGTGCATGCGTGTTATCGAGATTGTTTTTATAAGCCGCCGGCCCTGTTCGCTGAAACATGGGTAACTGCGTGTATAAAAAATCGATGGTTTGTGCGTAGTTCATGTTTTTAAAAATATGGTAGTACAAAAATCAGCAAAAAGCCGGATAAAAAAATATTTCGCACATAAAATTTAGTACATTTAAGGAATAACTAAGAACCTCATTAAAATTTATAATATGGCTCAGAATCATTCAAAAATTTTCATCATTGACACCAATGTTATTTTACACGACCACCAGTGTATCTACAATTTTCAGGAGAATGACGTGGTTTTGCCGATAACTGTATTAGAAGAACTGGATAAGTTTAAGCGGGGGAGCGACCAGCTTAATTTTCAGGCTCGTGAATTCGTGCGGCTGCTCGATCAATTGGTGAAAGACGATTTATTTAATGGTGGTTTATCGCTGGGTGAGGGAAAAGGAAAATTGCGCATTGAAACCGGACGCCCTTTTTCTGAAAAAATAAAAGCTTCGTTTAAAGAGGATATCGCTGACCATCGAATACTAGCCATTACCGAGTATACAAAAGAGAAGTACACCGAACAGAAAGTCGTTTTGATAACGAAGGACATCAATCTCAGAATGAAAGCAAAGTCTTTAGGTATCGACTCGGAAGACTACAAAAACGACAAAGTTACCAATACCGAAATTTTCAACCGCGGAGTTAACGTGATTGACGAATGTGACGATTCGTTAATTGCCGAAATTTACGAAAAGAAATATCTCGGCAAAGATGCAGTGAAAACAGAAAATGAAGTGCTTGCCAACGATTATTTCATTTTCAAAGGGGCGAACACTTCAGCATTGGTTCGTTTTGACAAGGATAATGACCGTTTTGAACGTATAGATAAAACAACGGCCTATGGCATTAAGCCCCGTAACGCCGAACAAACCTTTTTGCTGAATGCATTGCTGAATCCCGATATTAAACTGGTAGCCGTTACCGGAAAGGCTGGTACGGGGAAAACATTGTTGGCACTGGCCTCGGCTTTGGCACAACATACATTGTACGAGCAAATTCTGTTGGCTCGCCCGATTGTGGCACTGAGTAACCGCGATATAGGCTTTTTGCCCGGCGATGCTGATGAAAAAATTCGTCCCTACATGCAGCCGTTGTTCGATAACCTTACGGTAATTAAACATGCTAATAACCCGCGCAGTGTAGAATCGACTCGTATAGAAGAAATGGAAAAATCCGAAAAACTGGTGATTGCCGCACTGGCTTACATTCGCGGACGAAGTCTTTCGAATTCGTATTTCATAATTGATGAAGCACAAAACCTTACACCACATGAAATAAAAACAATTATAACACGTGCAGGCGAGGGTACCAAAATGGTATTTACCGGTGACCTGCACCAAATCGATTCACCTTACCTCGACCAACAGTCGAACGGCTTGGCATACTTGTCGGATCGTATGAAAGGGCAGAAATTATTTGCCCATGTGAATCTGGTAAAAGGCGAGCGAAGTTACCTGGCTGAACTGGCGAGTGATCTGCTTT
>JAQIDF010000027.1 GCA_027858145.1 Prolixibacteraceae bacterium
CAGCCTTGTATTTTAATATAAGCGAAAGAATATCAGGGCCAAATTGCTGAATTTTTTTGCCTCCCATCCCCTTTACCGCTTTTAATGTTTTAGCAGTAACCGGTAATTTCGATGATATACCAGCCATTACAGGGTGACGAAGAATTTTTGATTCTTCAAGGCCGGTTTCTTCCGATTTCTGAGCCCTCCATTCTGTTAACACCTTGTAAAACTCAGGATTTTCAACATCGGAAAACACAACTTTTCTGCGGGTTGTTTTTGTTGGCTTCTCAATGGCAGCTTCGGCGCGTGATTGCAGGTAAGATTGAATAGAAAATCCATTTTTTGCAGTTTCAAGACAAGCTTTTTTTATTTCCAGTTCGCTTTCAATACGGCCAAAAACTTCGCTCAACCGTTTTCGTATCGCCTTATTGTCAGTTCTGAAACTAGCTTGTTCCAGTGGGGAGTCGATATGTTCTGATATTTTGTTCTGATAGTAATCAACGGCTTTTGCAATGCGTTTATCCAACGTTTCATTATTTTCAGCGTAACCATATTGATTAATTATGGCCGATACTTGATCATAAAATTTTTCGGCAACCTCAACCATCTCAACATTAACCGGAGAAAGCATCTGGATCATTACTTCGCGCATATTGCCCATAACATAGGCTTCATTCTCACTCCATATTTTTAGAAAATATTTGATATGCCTGGTTAGTGTTTTAAAATCGAAAAGCTCAGCAATCAGCTGTTTTTCGTATTCCTTTCGGGCTTGAGTTAAGTCCTGTTCCCCGGGTTGGTTATTTTCAACATCAACGGTAAAATCAACAACAGTTTTATCGTTAATTACACTTTCTGTATTGAGTGGAGAACTAAGCACCAGGCCTTCAAGGTTTCGACAACGGCTTAATGCCACATATACCTGCCCGTGGGCAAACGATTGATGCGCATCAATAATAGCCTTATCAAACGTTAACCCCTGACTCTTATGAATGGTTATTGCCCATGCCAACTTCAGCGGAAACTGAACAAACTGCCCTACAGTATCTTCTTCAATTTCTGATGTTTGTTCGTTTAAGGCATATTTTGTGTTTTCCCACACATCGCGTTCCACTTTTATAATATCAGTTTCATTTTTGCACTGAACTTCAATTTTATCATCATCAATCTGTACAACTTTACCTATTTTACCATTAAAATATCGTTGTTCGCCCGTTGAATCGTTTTTCAAAAACATTACTTGTGAACCAACCTTTAACTGAAAAAGTTGGTCGGCAGGATACGAATGTTCAGGAAATTCACCCTTTACCCTACACTCGAAGCTATGCATTTTAGTAGTGAGCCGGTTTAAACGCGAGGCATTCACCCGTTGCGACTGGTAGTTATGCGTTGTTAGCATGATGTAGCCTTCCTCGTCCTTAGGGGTGAATTCTTTAACATAACGACCATTAAGCATCTTAACAGTTGACTCATCAAGTATATTTTCCCTTACTTTGTTTAACAGATCGATAAATATCTGGTCGCTCTGCCGATAAATATGCTTTAGTTCAATGCCGGTAAATCTTGATTGTTTTAATGCACGGCTACTGAAAAAGTAAAACGTATCGTAATATTTCTTCAAAATATTCCATTCATCGTCTTTCACAACCGGTGAAAGTTGCTGTAAATCACCAATCATTAACAATTGCGCACCGCCAAAAGGCTTGTAACGATCGCGGTAGCGGCGCAACACCGCATCAATGGCATCTAGCATATCGGCACGTACCATACTGATTTCATCAATAATTAATAAATCGAGACTACGGATGATGTTAATTTTATTCTTACTAAACCGTTTTGCTTTAAAAGAATCACCTTGTGACTCGTTGATACCATGCATCCCATACTGCCCATCAGGAATCTGGGGGCCAAAAGATAATTGAAAGAAAGAATGAATGGTCACGCCACCGGCATTAATGGCAGCCACCCCGGTTGGGGCAACAATAATAGACCGTTTTGGAGATTCTTTCTTTAAGTTCTTCAGAAAGGTAGTTTTACCGGTGCCGGCTTTTCCGGTAAGAAATACGTTTTGGTTGGTGTACTGTAAGAAATCATACGTCAACTGTAACTGGGGGTTGTCTTCAATTTGCATGTTTAGTAGTTTAGGATTCAAAAAACTAAAGTAATAAAAATGAAAAAAAATAAAAATAGTTTGTTAAAAAACAACAAACTTTATTATTTATAACATTTAAGCCTTAAACAAATAAGAATGTACAGAAAAATTCAAATGTTTTCATTCTTCCTCTTAACAGCTTTGTTAATAGCAGCCCCACCATTACGGGCAGGCACACAGACCGACAGCACATTTCATATCGATAAAACCATCAACATTAAAGGTGATTATTATTATCCCCCGTTTGAATTTATAAATGAAAACGGACAACCGGACGGCTTTAATGTTGAGCTATTTAAAAGGCTGGCTGAGGAACTTGGAATTCAATACAAGCTTGAACTTGGACCGTGGCACCAGGTTAGAGAAGAATTAGAAAATGGTGAAATTGATGCACTACTTGGATTAATGGTATCGGAAGAACGCTCCAAAAAAGTAAAATTTAGCATTCCCCACAGTGTAATGACCCATGGTATTTTTACACGCGAAGACCAGAACATTAAAAATCTTGAACAACTCCGGAATAAAGAAATCATCGTGCAGAAAAAAGATTTAATGCATGACTTTTTAATAAATACCGGCCTTACAGATAAAATTATTGCTGTAGAAAACCAGCACAGGGCACTAAACCTTTTATCATCGGGAAAACATGAAGCAGCCCTTATTGGGAATTTCCAGGGTGCCCACCTGATAAATAAACACAACATAAAAAACATAATCATCCAAAACTCAAAAATTGAGCCTAAAAAATATGCCATGGCAGTTAGCAAAGATAACGATGAATTATTATGGCTGCTCAATATGGGACTTTATCAACTAAAAGCCAGTGGTGAATATGATGAAATATATGAAAAGTGGTTTGGGGTTTATGAAAAGAAAAGTTTTTTTAAACGATTCAGATTACCAATTATTGTCACCATTTCAGGATTGGCATTTCTAATAATTATGGTAATATTCCTTCGACATCGGATAAAAAAAGCCA
>JAQIDF010000309.1 GCA_027858145.1 Prolixibacteraceae bacterium
GATTGTCCTGTTGTGCCGGTTCAAAAGAATGTTTATTCACTTGAGCTTTTTCATGGACCAACCCTGGCTTTTAAGGATGTTGGTGCGCGTTTTATGGCCCGTTTACTGTCTTATTTTTCTGAAAAATCGGATCAAACCATTAATGTGCTTGTAGCAACCAGTGGTGATACCGGAAGTGCTGTGGCTAATGGATTTTTAGGTGTTCAGGGCATTCATGTGTATGTTTTGTACCCAAAAGGAAAAGTGAGTAAGATACAGGAGAGCCAATTTACAACTTTAGGGAAAAATATAACTTCGCTCGAAGTTGACGGGACGTTTGATGATTGTCAGCGTTTGGTGAAAAGTGCTTTTGCCGATGATGACCTAAATAAAAAGCTTACCTTAACGTCGGCTAATTCAATAAATGTAGCCCGCTTTTTGCCGCAGTCTTTTTACTATTTCAATGCCTATGCGCGTAATGAGCAAAAAGACAAAGAACTGGTCGTTTCGGTGCCCAGTGGTAATTTTGGAAACCTTACAGCTGGCTTGTTTGCAAAACGAATGGGGCTGCCCGTGAGCAAGTTTATTGCTGCAAACAATGCCAACGACGTTGTGTATAATTACCTGCAAAGTGCAAAATACGAACCACGGTCAAGTGTACAGACTATTGCTAATGCGATGGATGTTGGCGATCCCAGTAATTTTGCCCGTATCCTTGATTTGTATAAGCACTCGCATGCCGGTATTGCTGCCGATATTGAAGGCTTCAGGTATAGTGATGCTGAAATAAAACAAACAATGAAACGGGTATATGATGAATGTGGCTATTTGCTCGACCCACACGGAGCATGTGGCTATCAGTCACTAGAGAATTATTTGACTGATAAACAGGTTGGTATTTTCCTTGAAACAGCTCATCCGGCCAAATTTACTGAAACGGTTGAGGAGGTTGTAGGAAAAGGTAATGTTCCGCTACCCGATAAGTTGGCTGAATTTATGAAAGGAAAAAAGAAAAGTATCGAAATGGATAATACATTCGATACTTTTAAGCACTTTTTGCTAACAAGCTGCCTAAAATCCTAAAATCAATATTCAGCATATTGTCAACCCTCCAGATATCTTCTATCACAATTGGGTCGGTGCCAAGGCTGTCGGTGTTTTCGTTTGTGCGCTCAATCAAGTCTTTAAATAATACGCTGTTAATGTTGTTAATGCTGGCATAGTATAGTTGCTGCGAGCCTTCAATATCATCAAGTAAAGTGTAATTTACAACTACCCTTGAGCTATCTGTGGGGTGATAACCAGGAACCGCTGTGTTTGACGGTAATAAGGTGTCTCCATTGTCGCAGCGGATCATATAACTGTAGCCAAAGTCGTTTTCAGTTTCGACAATTCCCATTGAAATCCAAATTTTGCCTAACGAGTATGTATCTTCTTCGTTGTTGCACGACTGAATACTAAAAATAAGCAAAGCTGCAATTGCTGTAAAAACCCATTTTTTCATATTCATCCCCCTTTATATTATTTAAATCGAACGTTATTTATCATTTTATCTTGTATTTGATGATGAAAACTGAGATGTAAAGGTTGCGTGTTTAGGAGACAAAAAAAAGCTACTCCATCTAAATGGAACAGCTTTTTAATATCTTAAAATTATTTTTTTCTAATAAAACTTCGAACGCTTATCTTCTATTTCGGTATTTTCTTTAAGCGTTTCGTATGCCTGATAATTGGCACGGTAGCTTGCATTTTGATAAAGCGATTCTTTAATTGCTTTTATACTTTGTGATGGTTCACCTGCAACAGCGGTGAGTTCAATAATATAAACTCCATTGCGTCCGGCTATTGGTTTCGATTGTTTGTTAACTTCAAGTGCAGCTGCGGCACCGTTAATAACAGGTTCGTACCCAATAGCATTTACCGAACCAAACTCAAAATTGAAACCTTGTGCTGATTCAGCCTGTAAGTCAAGGTTTTTGCCAGTTTCTTCAATTGTTGAACCTATGGCACTGTTGAAATTGTTCAGAAGCATCTCTTTTTTCTTCTCTTTTATTACAGCCAGTTCAACTGATGATTTCACCGATTTCAGAGGTCTGTTTCCTTCTTCTGTTTCAGAAACAATGGCAGCAACAACAAATTTATCGTCAAGTTCGAAAACCGCTGATTTGTCGTTACCAACAACCAATTCACCTTCATCGTTTTCCTGAAAAGCTGCACGGGCAATACTTCTGGCTGCACCCAGTCCGGCTACTTGTCGGTCGTTTTCCTTTATAGTGGCATTACGTGCACGGAGCCCGTCTTCCTGTACCTGGTTGTCAAAACCTTCGAGGTTTTGTGCATTTGCTGCAAAACGACTTGCTTGTGCGTAAACATCTTGGTAAGTTTTTGTACTTGGAGTAACCTCGCGGTCCAGGATTGCCAACTGTACATGTTTTGTTTTAGTTCCTTGCTCAGTCACTTTTATCAGGTGAATACCAAACTGTGTTTGAACCTGTACAACTTCGTTGCGTTGGGCACGGAAGGCAGCACGTTCGAAAGGTGCAACCATTGATCCGCGATTAAACCATCCTAAGTCACCACCGTCAGCTGCTGACCCATCTTGTGAATTGGCGCGTGCAACCTCTGCGAATGTAGCTTCACCATTCTCGATAACATTTTTCAAGCTATCGATTGTTTGAGCTGCAACTTGTGCCTGATTTGCATTTTCAACACGCAAAAGAATGTGACTGGCCCTAACTGAATCGGGTAACATACGTGTGTCGCTCAGCTTGGCAAGTTTGTAAACATTGTTTTCTTTATACGGGCCGTATACATCATTTATTTCGGCATCAAAAGCCCATTCTGCGAGTTCGTTATTTAATACGTCGGCTTTATCATAAACATCTTCAAAACGGGTATCGGCATTCATATTAACAAACTGCTCGTTATCTTCAGTATTTGCAAATTCGTCTTTAATGTTGTTAATCCATTTTGCCACATCTTTTTCATCTTGCTCTGAAGGGGCGATGTTGAAAGCAACATACTTAATAATCTTTTGAGCTTCTTGTTTGTAGTTGTCTATATGATTATTGTAATAAGTCTCCAGTTCACTTTCTGTCACGCTAACAGTGCTGTCTGGAACCGAGTTGAATTTCTTCTGAATAAACTTCAGGTCGGCAACTTTATTTTTTATTGCCAAATTGTTTTCAGCCTGTAACGAGTTGGCATAAAGGCCTTTTGCTACTAAATCGGTGTATTTTGTATATTTCTGAGCCTTCAGAATTTCTCTTTCAATATTTAACCAACTTGCTTTTTGGGGCGCATCAGGGTTCTCATTGATATATTTAAGAAACTGGATGATCTGACCTTTGTCTACCTGCCCGGTTTGTTGATTTCCAAAAACTTGTTGAATAATCGGGTGAAGGTTGTTTCCCTGAACTAAATCAAACATTTCTTCGGAAGTAACTTCAATTCCAATCTCATCATAAATATCGGACATGATAATTTCGCGAACAATGTTGTCCCAGGTTTGATTGAGAATTTGCTGGTACGCTTCTTCATCAAGTGTGTTCACCTGATTGTTTTGTTTGTATACTTCAGAGATTTGATTAAACCTTTCCTGAAATTCAGGATATTCTATTGATTCGCCATCTATTTCCGCAATTTCAAGTTGCTCACCTCTGATCATTGAACTACCTGATTTTAATAAATCTCCTAGAATAAATGCGGCTAAAGCAATAAAAATAACGATTGCCACAAGTAGGCCGGCTTGGTTTCTGAGTTTCTGTAAAGTTGCCATTGTATATTACTTATTTGACTATAATAACAGTTAAAAATTTCGAGCTACGAAGATAATAATTTTAGTTTTTAATCCTAACCTTTAACTTTATTGATGTTTATTTATCGACAATTTTCAATAAAACGAGTTCAATCCTGATTTTTGTAGCCTTTAGAATCCTGAATTCGAAGTTGCCGATTGTAATTATGGTATTAACACGTGGAATGTTTTCGTGTTGATTAATGATAAGGCCTGCCAGTGTATCGTATTCATCATTATCGGGCAAACCGAAATTGTATTTTTCATTTAAGAAGTTAATTTCGTAGCGGGCCGATAAAATCCACTCATTTTCTCTTATGTTCTTAATTGTCAGTCCGTCTACGTCATGCTCATCTTCTATTTCGCCAAAAATTTCTTCTAATATATCTTCAGTTGTAATTAACCCTGATGTTCCGCCAAATTCATCAACAACCACAGCTATTGATTTTCTTTTTTGAGTAAAAAACTTTAACAGCTTACTTGCGGTCATTGTTTCGGGTATGATGGATACCGTATTTACTATCGATTTTATGTTTTCGGGTGATTTGAAAAGTTGTGATGTATGTATATAACCAATCATATTATCGATTGATTTTCTATATACCAGTATTTTTGAAAAACCTGTATTGATAAAAATCTTTTGTAATTCCTGAATGGAGGTTTTTTCTTCAACGGTTTCGATTTCAGTGCGGGGTACCATACAGTCTCTAACCTTTACCTTTGAGAAGTCGAGTGCATTTTTAAACAGTTTTATTTCTGTTTCTTCTTGTTCTTTTTTTTCTGCATCTGTTTGGTTTGTTTCTTGTTGATTAACGTAGTGGTTTAAATCTACCTTTGAAAAAATATTGTCGTTTTCTTCTTCTGTGAATTTTTTTTTCAGAATATTTCTAATTACAAATTTTGAAATAGACATGAATATGTTGGCAATAGGATAGAGAATGATGTAGAAAAAGAAAATTGGAAGGGCAAATGCTTCGAGTAGTCCGTTAGCATTGAGCCTGAAAAGTGTTTTGGGTAGAAATTCGGCTGTAAAGAGAATGACAATAGTTGATATGATTGTTTGAATGAGAAGTATTAGTATATCCGATTCAATGTATGGGTTAAGGTATGGCTCAATAAGCCTTGCCGTTGCCAGTGCGTATACAACAAGAGCAATATTGTTCCCAACCAGCATTGTTGCAATGTATTGCTCGGGTTTGGCTGATAGTATATTTAACAACGAAGCTGTTAAGGTTTTTTTCTTTTTGTTCATTTCGAGGGTAAGGCGGTTTGCCGAGAAATAGGCTATTTCCATTCCTGAAAAGAACGCAGACATTATGATGGTAATTAAAATAATGACCGGGGTATTCATTTTGCGTATATTTTACTTCAAATTATATTAAAAAGCCGGGAAAACAATCTGTGTTTATCTAAAAAACATTTTCTACCGGATGCGATTACTCATCAACTTCAACTGTGATTGGTCCTTTTACATTTTTTATGTGCCAGTTTTTCATTTGAAGGTCCGATTCAAAACCGATGCCGGTTATGGTCTGTTCTTTCTGAATAAATTTAACAAATTGATCGGAATAAATAATGTCTTTTTTTTCATCCCAAAAAAGAACATCCGTTTTCAGGGTGTCATTGTTTTCGGTTACTGCAACAACATTTTGGCGGGCTTCCCATAATGATTTTTTCTCAAAGTGCTTTCCGTAGTCGGCTTTTATTTGAGCTGTTCGTATATTCTCAGGAGAAAATTGTTTTATAATGAAACCTTCGGGAAATTCGGTGTGAGGTTCTTCTTCATCCTCATATATTTTGAGTATGGGAGCTGTTAAGGTAAATCGTATAATAGCTGAGTCTGAGAAAAGTATATGAATACTGTCGGCAACGATTTCAGGAGCCCCTACCGGGTGTGAAAATTCGCCTATCTTCTGAATGTCGTTTTGTTGACATGACAAAAAAAGCACTGCAACTATAGAGATAGCTGCAATGCTTTGTTTTGTGGTTTTTAATATGTTAATTTTCTTTAGCACGAACTGTTGTTCTTTCGTTAATCCATCCACCAATAAAGTGATTATTGCCAATTTCTAAACTGTTGAAGAAAACATCCTCTTTATTTGGAAAGTAATTTTGATAGAATTTGATTTTGCTTTGAGCATCTGATTTACAATTATTGTACTGCGCCGCTTTTTTGAAGTAATCGGTGGCTAACCAAAATACAGTGCTTCGTTCAAAATCGCTATCGCTATATTCTTTACTTGCCTGAGCATAAATTTCACCAATTAGCATATAAGCCTCGCAATGGTCAGGTTTGCTTTTTACTGATTCCTTGGCTAAATCGCGTGCTTTTTTCAGGTCTCCCTGCTGTAACGCCAATCCGGCTGCTTCGTAGTAGTAAAGCGCTTTGTCCTCGTTATTAGTTGCCGAATTATAAGCCTTTTCGTAGTATTCGAGAGCTTTTCCGTATTTTTCTTTCTTCAGAAACATACGAGCCATGTTAAATGCAGCTTCGGCTGATGGTTCAAGTTTGTAAAGTTGTTCTGACATTTCAACTATCAGCGTGTTTTCACAGTCGGCTTTGTTGAATGCACGTAGCGCTTTTTTGATAAATTCAATATCATTCGGATTTTCTTTGAACTTAGGTTTGTATAGTTTTAACATGGTTTCACAGTCCATGGCGCCACTGCCTTCTAATATTTGCTCACAAAGTGGTATTGCTTGATTTGCTTTGTCTTCAGAATCTTCATTGGCAAGTTGCTTTTCAAGCAAGTTCATCGCTTTCCCGTAGTTTTCGAGTACTGTCTCGCCCGTGAACTCATTAAATGTATACAATCGGCGAGTTGATTGCATGAAAAGAACAATTACTGCCGGTTCAGAGTTAACTCCCGATTCTTCCATTGATTGCTCAGCAAAACCATATCCTTTTTTGATCTCCTTAATAAGTTCATCTTCGGGAAGATCGATTGTAAGGACTTTTTCGAGGTAGTCGGCTGCCTTACGTCCCAGTAATTCGCCTTTGCTGTCAAGGTACTTGATGCGTTTGTCGTATATCTGCATCATAGTATCGAGATACGCTTTCTTTATATCTGTATTCATGGCATCCTCGAAAAAGGACTCCATCATGTTCAATCCATCACGATATATCTGTGTTGTTGATTTCGGATAAGCTTTGTAAACTATTCGCCAGTTTGGTAGTGCTGATTTATAGTCGCCTTGCTTAAAAAATTCACGATATAATGAGTAGTTGTTCAAAAAATCCATATCACGTTCATTCCGAAGCTCGTCGAGCGTTTTCAGAATAACTCCGGCTTCTTCATCTGAAGTTGGTATTTCAGAACCATCCCAACTGAAATTTATTACATCGGATTTAGTATCCTGTATATCAATTTTTTTAGAATCATCTAAGAAAGTAAATCGCAGCCATTTGCTTTTTTCACTTACTTCGATTTCGTATTTCCCGTCGAAACTGGTGTAATATGAATCGTTTGACCTGTGGGCTTCAACAAGAATCCCTGCTGCAGGTTCACCGTTATTGTAAATTGTTCCGGTAATTGTTTTTTGAGCATTTGTGGCCATTGCTAAAAAAACAACGATAAGTGTCAGACCAATGTTTTTTGTAATCGCTTTCATCTTTTTATAATTTTTAGTTTTTTAGATTATCCCTTTTCCGAAGAAAACAGAATCTCTAAAATGTATTGTTTTATAACTATAAACGTTTGTACTTTCTCACTTGTGATTTGTGTTGTGCAAAATATATGCCAACGTAATTAATTAATCATTTTATCCTTTGAAAATTCAAGAATGACGTTTAAGCCCAATAGGGTAATTTCGGGGGATACAAAAATGTGATTTTTTAATAGCTTTTCAAAATAGTTTATGTCACCTCCGGTTAAAATTATTTTCAAATGTGTGTTTTTTTCACTGAAATGGCTTGTAATTCGTTTAACTTCGCCTTCAAGGCCAAGTTGAATCCCTCCAATAATTGAACTGCTTGTGTTTTTTCCGTCTGGCGAAAGGGGTGCTTGTGTCTTCAATAGTGGTAATTTATCAGTGAACTCATGTAATGCTCTGAAGCGCATTTTGAGTCCTGGTGTGATAAACCCTCCCTCGTATTCATTATTGTTGTTTACATAGTCGTATGTAATTGCTGTTCCGGCATCAATTATCAGAAGGGGGGTGTCGGGGTAAATACTATTGGCTCCAACAGCTGCTGCAATTCTGTCCTTTCCTAAAGTTGCTGGTGTTTCATAGCAATTTTTGAGGGGTAAAGGGGTTTTTTCTGTTAACTCAATTACCGTTGGAAACTCTGCTTTAAGTTGTTTAATTAATTCATTGGAATAATCTCTTACCGACGAAAGAATAACCGAATCGACTTCGGGATAATCCTTTTTAAGTTCTTTTATAACGTCTTTCACAGGCTCACTTGTAGGAAAACTGACTACAAGTTTACGATTTTTGAATATTGCAAATTTGGTTCGGGAGTTGCCTATGTCTATAACTAAATTATTCACCTGCAATTAATCTTTTATGCGTTGGCTAATGTCAAGTGCCTTTACCGAGTGGGTGAGCGCACCAATTGAAATGTAATCGACACCGGTTGCTGCAACCTCTTTAATACGCTTGAGTGTCATATTTCCCGATGCTTCCACTTTAGCTTTGCCATTAATTAATTTAACAGCTTTAGCCATTGTTTCGTTATCCATATTGTCGAGCATAATGATGTCGGCACCGGCTTGTAAAGCTTCTTCTACTTGATTCAGGCTTGTAGTTTCAACTTCTATTTTTATGTTTTTGTTAATATTTGGACTGATGGCTTTTACTGCATTGCTAATTCCACCGGCAACACTAATGTGGTTGTCTTTAATCATAACCATATCGTAGAGACCGATACGGTGGTTGGTGCCGCCTCCTGTTTTAACTGCATATTTGTCGAGTAAGCGGTGACCGGGTAGCGTTTTGCGGGTGTCAAGTATTTCGGTATGGTAGTCACTAACTGCTTCAACGTATTTAGATGTTTCAGTGGCAATACCCGACATGCGTTGCAAAAAATTGAGGGCTAAACGTTCGCCGGTAAGCAAAGCACGGTAAGATCCTTTTATCGTGCAAATCAAATCACCATCATGCACTTTGTCCCCATCGTTAACCGATTTAATAAGTTCAATGCCCGGATCCAGTTTTTTAAAAATCATTTCAGCAACGGGCAGCCCGGCAATAACGCCATCGGCTTTGGCTATCATTACAGCAGTTGTTTGTGTGCCTGCCGATATTAATAAATCGGTGGTTAAATCGCCTGTGCTGATGTCTTCTTTAAATCCTGCATCAATTAATGATTCAATATTTTGCAGTAGTTCTTTATCCATTTTGCTATATAAACTTTATCATTTTAAATGCTGCAAAATTATAAATATTACCTAATTGTGAGCGTTTTATTTAATTTTTCTTGTTTCTTTATTTCTTGTTGGCTCTATCAATTTTTACTTATTTAGCACCGCGATTAAACTTTTTTATAATTTTGCTGTCATAGATATCGTGTTTTCTATTTAAATGTTTTGAAATCAAATAAAGTATGAAACGTACAATTATTATCATAGTTGCTTCATTAGTGATTGTTGGAATGGCCTTTGGTGTTATGAGGTATTTGGCATCGCAAAAAGAACTACCTGCTGTTAAAAAAGCGCCCGAAATTACACGATATGTAAAAACGGTAGATGTTGTTTATGAAAATATTATTGCCGAAGTAAATGGTAAAGGCCGTGTTGTTGCTAAATCGATGGTTGATATTGTAGCAGAAGGATCAGGGAAAATTATTGAAGGTGACCTGCCCCTTAAAAACAGTCAGCGGTTTAAAAAAGGTGATGTTTTGTTCTCAATTTACAAAGATGAAGTTGAACTGGCATTAAAGGCCCGGAAGAGTAATTTCCTGAACTTGGTGGCAAATATTCTGCCTGATATCAAAATTGACTTTGAGAACCACTATTCCTCTTTTGCTGATTTTTTTAATTCAATTGAAGTAAATGAAGATTTGCCTGAATTGCCGCAGTTTGATTCACAACAACTAAAGATGTTTTTAGCCTCCCGAAATATTCTTCCGGAATATTATTCAATTAAAAAAGATGAACTGGCCTTAAAGCGTTATACGGTTTATGCACCTTTTGATGGTTCTTTTTCCCAGGTTAACAGGGAAGTAGGAGCATACGTAAACATGGGAACCGCCGTAGCAATGGCTATGCGTACCGATGTGGTTGAAGTGGAGGTTGCTGTTGATGCTGACTATGCCGGATTTATCGAGATTGGGGATAAGGTTGTGCTCGGTGGTGAATCAACATGGAAGGGAACAATCGTGAGAAAATCTGATTTTATTGATGAGCAGACCCAATCGGCGGTTGTTTATGTTGAAATTAAAGAAAGTATATTGCCAAAGCCCGGACAATATGTAGAGGCTACATTTACAGGCAAACAAGTTGATGGTGTAATGGAAATACCCAGAAGGGCTGTTTTCAATTTCGATGAAGTTTATACAATTGTCGGCGGCAGGCTCAAAACCCGAAAAATAAATGTTGTGAAACGAAATGAGGGGACATTATTCTTTAACGGCCTTGGAGCCGGTGCTGTTTTGGTTGTTCAACCGCTTGTGGGAGTGAGTGAAGGGGCGAAAGTAAGCAGACTGAGAGATGCACCTGAAAAATAAAATGTAATGGTTCCTGAAAAATGTAAAGTTAGGTTTTGATGAGAAAAATAATTTCAACTTTTGTAAAATATCCCTTCTACGCGAATTTAATAATTGCGGTTGTTGTATTCGCGGGAGTGTTTGGGCTTTTAAATATGAAAAAGTCTTTCTTTCCTGAAACAGAAAGCCGGATTATTCAGGTTAGTGTTTTTTATCCCGGAGCTTCACCTGTTGAGATGGAAGAAGGGGTTACCAGCCGTATTGAAGAGGCCATAAGGGGTGTTATCGGCATCAAGGAAATTAATTCAACATCGGTTGAAAACAGCTCGGTCGTGACCATTGAAACTACCGGCCAATACGATATTAA
The DNA here is from genome assembly GCA_027858145.1 of Prolixibacteraceae bacterium. Taxonomy (GTDB): domain Bacteria; phylum Bacteroidota; class Bacteroidia; order Bacteroidales; family Prolixibacteraceae; genus Roseimarinus. The sequence continues at coordinate 10,792 of JAQIDF010000309.1, forward strand.
CGAGGTATTGCAGGAAGTCAAAAATGCAGTAGACGGTATATCGTCGCTTCCGTCGGCAGCCGAGCGGCCTATTGTTTCCAAACGCCGTTCACGTTCAATGGCCATGATGTTAAACCTGGTGCCATCTGATGATGATATAGATTTGCTGACCTTAAAAACACATGCCCAGCGCATTGAAGAAGATTTCCTCAATTCGGGCGTAATGAGCCAGGTGGCAATTTTTGGTTTCCCCAGTTATGAAATATCGGTTGAGGTTAATGAAAATGAATTGCTGCGCTATGGCTTAACATTCAGCGATATATCGCAGGCCATTGCCTCTAATAATCAGGATGTATCGGGAGGTACAATTAAGTCAGAAAACGAAGAAATGCTTATCAGGCTTCGGTCGCGCAGTACCGATCCCGATAAAATTGCCGATATTGTTTTAACCGGTACAAAAACAGGTGGCTATATACGCATTCGTGATGTGGGCGAAGTGAAGAAGAAATTTTCGGAGTATTCGTCACGGAAATCATATTTAAATGGGAAACGCTCTGTAATGTTAATGATAAACAAGTTGCCTGAAGAAGATATGCAGGCCATTACCGAGTGGGTACGCGAATATACAAAAGAGTTTAACGACCGTAACTATGGTGTTGAGATTGTCGAGACCCGTGCTTTTCTCGATATTTTGCAGAGCCGGCTCGATTTATTGTTAAAAAATGGTTTTACCGGTTTATTCCTGGTAATTGTATCCCTTGCCTTTTTCCTCAGCTTCCGGTTGTCAATATGGGTAGCCTGGGGAATACCTTTTTCGTTTCTGGCCATGTTTATTGTAGCCAGTTTATATGGCATAACTATTAACATGATTTCCCTTTTTGGGATGATTTTGGTAATTGGTATATTGGTTGATGACGGTATCGTGATTGCTGAGAATATCTTTACGCATTTTGAAATGGGTAAGTCGCCCCAAAAGGCAGCTATCGATGGAACAATGGAAGTATTGCCGGCTGTTTTTACATCGATATCAACTACTATCGTTGCCTTTATACCTCTTATGCTGCTAAAGGGAACCATGATGGAAATGATGTACCACATGGCTTTTATTGTGGTTTTCAGTTTGCTTTTTTCATTGTTTGAAGCTTTTTTTGTTTTGCCTGCACATATTGGAAGCCGTTTTATCCTTTCGGAAAAAACCATGGAGCGCAAAAAAAAGGGATTGCGCAAGCATATCGATAAATTGATTTATTGGTTGCGGGATGAAGTATATGCACCGATGATACAATGGATGCTGAAATGGCGTTATCTGGTTATAACATTTCCGCTTGTTGCCACCCTTATTACGATTGGATTAATGCAGGGGGGATTTATTAAAACCACACTTTTTCCACGTGTCGATTTTAACCGTTTCGAGGTGAATGTTGCTTTCACTCCGGGCGACGGCGAAGCACAAACTGCTGAGTTTCTGACAAAGTTTGAAACTATAGTTTGGGAGGTTAATGAAGAGCTTAAAGAACGCATTGGAACAGAAAAAGAGGTTATTGAACGAGTTTACCGTGCCGTAGGTTCTTCTTTTGACGGTTTGGAATCGGGTTCTCATGCCGGGCATCTTACTGTTTTTCCAAGAGATTTTGAAGAATTGCCTGAAACAGATTTTGAGCTTAGTGGAACAACCGTAGCCAACATGGTTCGTGAAAAAATCGGATCTGTTCCCGAGGCGCGTAAATTTACAGTAGGTGGATCAAACCGTTGGGGATCTCCGGTTTCAATAAGTGTGATGGGGAATAACCTCGATGAGTTGGAGGCCGCTAAGAACATGCTGATGGTAGAATTGGCTGATATGCCTGCACTGAAAGATATTACTGAAAATATTGCGTTGGGTAAGCAGGAGGTACGTTTAAAACTGAAGCCCGAGGCTTATTTTCTTGGCTTAAACGAGGTGGCTATAGCAAACCAGGTACGTCAGGGGTTTTATGGAGGACAGGCACAACGCTTACAGGAAGGTCGTGATGAGTTAAGGGTTTGGGTCAGGTACCCGAAAGAAGACAGGGAGCTGATCGGGCAGCTTGAGCGCATGAAAATCAAAACGCCTTCAGGCGATTATCCGCTTATCGGACTTGTTGAATATGACCTGGAACGCGGGCCGGTGGCAATATCCCGTTATAATGGATCAAGAGAAATAAGGGTTGAAGCTGAAACGGTTGACCCCTATGCTCCGGTTCCTGATATTCTTGAACGGATTACCAATGACATAATGCCCAAAGTTGAAGCCCGTTTCCCTGGCGTAACCTATGTATACCAGGGGCAGCAAAAATCGAGCAACGAAACCATGGATAAAATTGGTAAGTATTTCTTTATTGCTTTCATGGTTATTGTATTGATCATGATGTTGCATTTTAAGTGTCTCGGGCAACCATTTATAATTCTGATAATGATTCCGTTGGGTGTGTTTGGTGTGATATGGGGGCATGGTATTCATGGCAAGGCATTGTCAATGATGAGTTATTTCGGGATGATTGCACTTACAGGGGTTGTGATTAACGATTCCATTGTATTTTTGTCGCGCTACAACGACTTGCTGCGGCAGGGGCACCGGGTTAAACAAGCCATTGTTGAAGCTGGTAAGTCGAGGCTGAGGCCTATTTTTCTGACAACCATTACAACTACTTTTGGGGTGTACCCGATTATACTAGAAAAAAGTATACAGGCACAATTTTTAATTCCGATGGCAATATCTTTAGTGTATGGAATTGCGTTTGGAACCATGTTTATTCTGGTTTTCTTTCCGGTTCTTATACATCTCTTAAACGATTTTAATGTTTATAAAAAATTCTTGTTTTCGGGCATTAAGCCTGAACCAGAAGATGTTGAGATTGCCATCAAATATACGCATCGCAAAATTGAAGGTATTGATGTTGATGCAAACAAAATGGTTGGCGATGTTGATATTGATTTTACCGACCATGAACTTCACCCGCTGAATAAAAAAAATGAGCATGATGAAGAGAATAATAAGTAGTATAGTTTTTGTGATAATGGTAGTTGTTGCTTCAGCTCAGCCGCAACTCTCCGTTTTTGAGGCGATTCAGAAAGCGCTTCAAAATAATTATGATATTCAGCTACAGGCAAAAGACAGCGAAATTGCCGGGATAAATAATAACTGGGGTACCGCGGGACGGTATCCGACACTGTCTTTTTCAGCATCTTCCAATAACAAAGCTGACTTTAACGAAAACGATGATTTCAATCAGTTTCAACTGGTGGGCGGCGTTTCTTTGAATTGGACCGTATTTAATGGTTTCAAAGTAAACATTACCAAGAACCGGCTTGAGGAGCTGGAAAAGTTAAGCGAAGGAAATACGGCCATATTGGTTGAGCAAACGGTTCAGTCGGTAATCATGGCATACAATTCTGTTCTTTTGGAACAAAAAAACCTGGATGTTTACACCGATAATGTACGATTGTCAAACGACCGGTTGGAATATGAACGAATGAGGAAGGAACTGGGCAATGCAGTTAGTTATGAAGTGTTGCAGGCTCAGAATTCATACTTAGCCGATAAATCGCAAGTGATGCTGCAGGAGGCTAATGTAAAGTCGGCAATGCGCGAGCTGGCATATTTAATGGGCGAAGAGAACACATCGTATGAACTTACGGATGCCATTGAAGCCGATACAGTATCCTACAATGAAGAGGAATTAGTAAATGTAATGCTGAATGGAAACAAGAATCTGCAAAACCAGTATATAGCCGTATCGTTAGCCGAAAAAGAAATTAAATTGGCTAAAGCGAATTATTACCCAACAGTCTCATTTAACGCCGGCGGTCAGGTAGTTGATATGAATCAGAACTATAACAGCGGACAGGAAATGGCATCGGTATCGTCAAATGTTTATGGTAATTTATCTTTGTCATACAATATTTTTAACGGGGGCGTACGAAAGCGGGCTGTTGATATTGCTAAAATTGAGGAAGAAGCTGTAAACATTGAACGTGAAGAGATGGAACTTTCGCTCACAAACCAACTATATCAGCTTCTCGATTTTTATAAAGCCCGGAAAAGTATGCTGAAATTGGCAGATGAACGTTTGGGGGTTGCCAGGCTAAACCTTGATATATCACAACAAAAGCTTAAGGCCGGAACCATAAACTCGTTCAATTATCGCGATGTGCAACTAATTTACCAAAATGCTGCAACAGCTTATTCCGATGCGCTTTATAATCTTATAGATGTTCAAACATCGATATTGAGAATAACCGGGCAAATGGTTAATGAAGAGGGTGATTATTTTCGTTAAAAAGTCACATCAAAGCGAGCCCTGATGCCAACCGGTGAAACTCCGGGATGGTTTAAGTAATTTAAGCGCCATACAAAATCGAAGCGGAAATATTGAAAAAAGTTTTCGACACCTAAGCTAACTTCGGTGTATGGTTGTTGTGCTTCGTAAAGTTGAACAGGGTAGTCGAGTATATTCTGATGGCTGTCGGCTAAATTACCCCAAAGTATTTTTGCAGAGGCTACTTCGCGAATTCCGAGTTGTTTGAGTAACGGAATCCGGTTAAATAACAGTCCGTTTAGGTGGTATTGGGTCATCAGGCTGGCAAATCGGTCAGATGCAAACTCCATTTCGTTCATCATGTTGAATGAATAGAGTGCAAAACCGAGTGACTGGTCTGTACGATGTAGGTCAAGCAAGGGGAATGGTACGTCGCCAAGCGTAAAACCGGTTTCGAAAACGTATTTAAATTTAGTTTGTCCGAAATTGATGTCGTGGTTTACCACCAGCCGGGCTTTCAGGTATTCATTGAATTTATTTTGAATGTTATATTGCCCACCAGTTAGACGTATGTTAACAATAGGGTACGGAGAGCCCAAATAGTATCGTCGGCAGTAATTGTCGGTATAGTTTTCTTTCCACGACAAACGTAGCCCCAGGCTTATTTCGTTTAATGAAAATTGGTCGATGTTTTTATTCTGAACTGTAAAAGGGATGTAAAGTCCTGAGTGAATTATTCTGCGATTAAAACCTGTGTATGTTGTAAATCCTTTTCTCCATTCGTGCTCATACGAAGCGCTATATCTTATTTCCCGTGAAAGTTTGTCAAGTGGAGCGTTTGTGAATATTGATGCAATGACATTATCTTCACCGGTAACCATCATGTTTTCTTTAATCAGGAATATGCTGCGGTTATCTCCTACGCGGCTAAGGTCGTTTATGTATTCCAATGAGAATAACCTCCTGCGTTCGTTTTTTAGTTTATGCTTTGCCCCTACACCGTATTTCCATTCGTTGTCGCGTGTACCGTATCCTATATGGCCATATACCATTGTGTTTTTGGTTAATGCAGCGCTGGTTCGCCCGGCAAAAGTGTACCTGAAGCCTTCTACTTTATTTTTCTTTACCAACTCAAGATAAGGTCCCAGGTCGATAATATCTCCGGGGATGTAACCTGTTATAAACATCTGAGATAGTGCATCGGCCGATTTGATGCGCCAGTCGTTATTCAAAGAATCTATTTTGACAATGGCATTTTCTTCTGTTTCTGTAAGTGATTCGGGGCGTAACTTTTGAACCGATTTAGGAAATTTTGTTAATTTCGTATTTGTTTTGTTTCGTTTTGATTCTGATTGATAAACAGTTGCAAAGTCAGTTGTTATGCTATCGTAAACCGAGCGTTTATTTACTTTGGCCATAAAATCAAAATCGAGAAACGATTCGTCTTTTGTTATTTTCAAGTCAGCACTTGTATTGTTTATTCTGTAAAATGTAAGGCTGTCGTTTATGGTCTGAAATGTTTGAAATATATCCAGTTTGTTCACATAGTTCAGGTTGGCATTTTGTGGTATTGAAAGTGAAAGTTCGCTTATCGCCCACACATCATCAATTGCTTTAATATATCCGTTAAAAGCCAGGTCGCGGTTATTTTTTGGAGCTATGTTTATCGTATATTCCTTCCCGTTTGTCGTCATGGTACTATCTGTGAGATAGAATTTATAGAAAAGAAAAGCCCTGTTGTTTAATGGGCCTATGAATGGCTTTTCAAATATTTCAATAACATTTTCGTAGAAGTTATAGCCCAAACTCAAATTATTGGAATAACCAATTATGCTCATATCGTTTAAAAAACCTAATCCTTCCTGACGCTCGGCTATTATTGTCCCCTTTTCGTAATAAGGATCTTTTTGTATTGTGTTTTCTGATATTTTTTCAGAGAAATAAATTGGTAGTCCGGTATTTGTGGTTGTGTCCTTGTCGTTTTTTGCATGTACCAATATTTTAGTGTAAGTGTTACATCTCAGTTTTTCAATGTTCATGGGATTGTTTTTATCCTTGTTTTCTATTACATTCCGCATGATACGGTTAGCAGGGTTTTCTCCGGGGTTGATTATTACTTCCATCAGTTCAATATCAATGGGTTCCAGGTCTATGTTGAGGTGATAATTTTCATATTTTGTAATGGGTATCCGGTTTGTGATATAACCAACCGATGACACAACAAGCGTATCCGGTATTGAGCCAGTGTTGATCGAAAATGTACCATCACTTTGCGTTATGGTGCCAGTCATTTGTTCTTTAAAATGTATATTTGTAAACGGGACTGGCTCTCCAGTTTGGGCATCGCTTACTTTACCATCAATGAATATACGGACTTGAGCTACAGCCGGTATAGCGGTTAAAATGAAAAGCAATATTGAGACTGTTTTTTTGAGCATTTTTAATAGTTCTATGACCATACAAGTTATAAAAAGAATTAATATAGGAAATAAATAATGGGAATTCATATTCGAAAAATATACCATAACGAATATTATAAGGCTGTACAGGTTTTGAACAAAATACCTGAATTTGATTCAGTATTCTATTTAAAGAAATTTGAGGAAGAATTGAGCGATAAGGAAACGATTGTATTGCTGGCTGAATATGCTGGTAAACCGGTGGGATGTAAAATTGCCTATAATCGTTACTTCGATGGTTCTGTATATTCATGGCTGGGGGGTGTGTTGCTTCCATATCGAGGTCAGGGGATTGCCGGTAAACTGCTGGATGCCCTTGAAAGCGAAGCTAAAAGCCGCTTTTTTGAAAGCATACGGTTTAAAACACGCAACAAACATGTGGCGATGCTTATTTTTGCTTTGAAAAATGGTTTTCAAATAGTGGGATTTGATAAAAAGGGTGATGTTGATGATTATAGGATTGTTTTAAGTAAAGAATTGTAGGCCTTTTAGATTATTCAAAGTGAAAATCAGGCGGGGATTTCGATAAAAAAGATTGAACCTTTACCAACAGTACTTTCAGCTTTAATATTTCCATCGAGTTTTTTAATTAACTCAGCACAAATAACCAAACCAAGTCCGGTCCCTTTTTCGTTGTTTGTACCTATGCCGCGATATTTCGAATCAATTCTGAAAAGTTTTTTTATGGCATCTTTTTCTATTCCCACACCTGTGTCTTCAATGCATATAACAGCTTTGTTTTGCTTTATCTTGCTACTGATTGAAATACTTCCCCCCGGATGTGTGAATTTTAGGCTGTTGTTTATGATGTTACGAAATATGGTTTCAAGCATATCGGGATCGCTGTTAATTGTTAAGGCATTATCAACACTGTTTGTAATAGTAATTGACTTTCTGCGGGCATCATTTTCCAGAATGTTGACAGAAGACCCGATGGTTTTATAAATGTTCATTTCCTGAATGGCAATATCAATATCTTCGATTTGTGTTTTTCCCCATTCAAGCAAGTTATCCAGTAGTCTTTTTATTTGATTAGCCGATGAGTATATTCCGGTTGTATAGTTTTTAAGTTGTTGTTCTGTTAAATCATCAGGTGCGTCAGAGAGGATAAATGAAAGGCCGATTATATTGTGGAACGGACTTCTTAAATCGTGTGCTAAGATTGAAAAGAAACGATTTTTAGTGGCATTCATGATCATTAGTTCATGCCTTGATTGTTGCAGCTTTTTTGTTATCTCATCATTTTTATCAATAAGCACTTGTAATTTAATATTTTGCTCTTCAATGCATTTATTTTTATCGATAAGTGACAGGTTGTCAGTCTTTTTCCCCTTGTAAAACAATAATATTACAAATAGGATTATGAGCAGCAACATAATGAATGAAAGGCCAATTTCTTTTTGAAGCTGACTTTTTTTAGTTGCCAGTTGGTGTTGTAGTTTTTCGTTTTGCAGTAGTGCTATTTGATGTTCTTTTTTATTGGTTTCGTGGCGGGTCTCCAATTCAGCATATTTTTCCTGGTTTTCAGTGTTGAAAATGCTGTCGTTGAGTTCGTGGTACAGCGCTTTTGTATCGTATGCCTTTTTAAAATTTCCAAGATCATATTCAAGATCAGCAAGTTCGAAATATGCATTAAGCAATACATCGTTAAACTGGTTTTCTTTGGTGATGTTAATTACATCATTGAGTAAGCTTTTGGCTTCTTTAATTTTTTCTTTTGAAACGTATAACGATGCAATGCCTAATTTTGACTTCACAATTCCAAGTAAATAGTTCTTGTTTTCAAATGTTTGAAGTGCCGATTGATAATAAAAAAGTGCCGAGTCGGGGTGGTTGTAACGTTCGTGCAAGCTGCCCAGGTTATTGTGGACATGTGCTTTTTTGAAACTGTCGTTTAATTGGTCGTATATTGTTAGTGCTTTGTTGAAATGTTCTTTTGCAGCATTGTATTTGTCAGTATTCTTATTGGCTATTGCCAGTGCATTATGTATTGAAGCAAGTTGGGATGAGGCATTTAGCTTTAAAGCAAGTGAAATAGCTTCTGGTGCTCCCTCAATAACATTCTCATAATTTTCGGTAGCAAAATAATGATTGATAATATTTACGGTTATGTTTAATCGTTCTTGCTGAACCCTTTTGTTTGGTGTATTGGGAGAGCAAGAGTTAAGTGCTTTTATGTAATATTCAAGCGTTTTTTCCTTGTTGTGTTCAAAGCTGTATATCAGGCCAATGCTGTTTAAAGCCATCATCAGATAAACGGTATCGTGATGTTCTTTAAGCGTTTCTATGGTCGAAAGGTATTGTTGGCGCGCTTTACGAAAATCCTGATTGTAATAATGATAATCGCCAAGCATGTATGTTAAAAGCGATTTGTTGTACTGGTTTCTTGAGGTGTTTTTCTTTTTAAGGCCATCTTCAATAATATCTTTGGCTTCTTCAAGTTCAAAATTTTGCAAATGTTTCTTTGCTCTGACAACATATTGTTGTAAATTCCCGCTGTTAGATAATTCGGATACTATTACACTTGTAGAATCACTGGCGAAGCATACAGAAGTGATGATTAATAAAGCGAAAGAAAATAGTGAAGTTTTGCCTATGGTCATCTCTATTGCGTTGTTATATAAATTATGATACGAAAATAGAAAAATATTGATAAAAGTCATTAGTTGTTTTAATATACCGATAATTAAAATAAAAAGATATGAAATTTAAAGAACTAGCGAATATTCGTCATTCCGTGAGAAAATTTTCATCTAAAAAAGTTGAAAATGAAACATTAACTACACTGTTGGACGTTGCACGAAAAGCACCATCAGCAGTTAATTTTCAACCACTAAAAGTGTATGTTGTCACAAGTGAAGAAAAACTCGAAGCAATACAAAGCTGTTATCATCGCGAATGGTTTAAAGCGGCACCTGTAGTATTAGTTGTAGTAGCCGACTATGATAGTGGATGGAAGCGTGCAGGCGACAATAAAAATCATGCAGATATTGATGTGGCAATTTTTACAGATCATTTGACACTTCAAGCGGCAGATATGGGATTGGGCACTTGCTGGGTTTGTAATTTCGATGTTGAAGAAACCTCTGAACTTCTTGGTTTAACCTCGAAACAAAAACCTGTTGCACTAATTCCGGTAGGATATCCGGCTGACGAAAATATACCCGTAAAGAAACGAAAAGGTTTGGATGAGATAACTGTTTGGATCTGATTTGATTTCAATCTAACTTTGCAAAATTGTTTTTTTTGCAAAAGAAAATGCTAAATTTGAGCACTTTATTAAAAAATAAATCGAATGAAACGATTAATTCTTATAACGTTTGCATTGGTGCTAATAGCATCGGTTAACCTAAAGGCTCAGGTGAATCTCATGCCTAACTTTGTACTTACACAGGTTTTTGAAGATGATAAGGCAATCTGGCCAACTTTTACAAAGGGGGTTGTGCATTACTCAGCCGAGGTTATGTATATATATGGTGAGGTTTATGTGACACCTGAGATGCCCGATAGTGCAAATCATACACGTCCTACCTTTCGTTCTTCTTATTTATTGCCGATATACAGTCAGTATAAGAAGAATAAAGGAAAGATAAACCCTCGATTTGAGGATGAAATGTATCTTTTTATCAATATAAAATATGACCCAAAGAAAACATACGATAAAATTTGGGAGCAATTAACTCCTTATCATGAAATGCTGACTTATCGTGTGGGACCAAAATGGCACGAAGGTAAATTGAAAGTTATTTTTGTAGGCAATGCCCCTATGCGTACTTTTCAGCAAGAACGTGTTTGTTTTGTAGCTGCACAGGGAACAATAGCGGATTTGGATAAGAATTACGATAATAAGGTGATGCCGCTTATCGGAATTGATTTTGAGAATGATATTGAATGGAACGGTGTAGGTAAAATGCCTTTTGAGGAATACAAGAGTTTTAAAGATATCATTCTTCGTGCACACGAACAGGATAAAAAGGTGAGAGTGTATAATTTACCTGATGATGAGAGTATATGGGAAGTTATGCACACTGCCGGAGTTGATATGATCAGCGGGAAAAGTGCAGAAAATTTCCAAAGTTTTATTGAGACTAAAAACTAAAAAATAGTTACACCTCAGCTACCAAAAAAAAGCCACACAGAAAAGTATTTCAGCATAGCTGACAGCAATTAGCCACCAGCGTCAAAAATAGCATGAGTTTTCAAGATAATTATTAAAGACT
>JAQIDF010000364.1 GCA_027858145.1 Prolixibacteraceae bacterium
TTAATATTATTTTACAGTTTCGGCATGTTCCATAATCATCGGATAATAATAACCAGCGCCAAAATCCTTTTCTAAGTGAATTGTGCCTGAAAATGTAACCACATCGCCTTCGTTCACAAAATCAGAGGTAGTAACGGTGAGGTCGAATTTATTATTGGCAGAGCTGCCGTCCTGGATGTGAACCCAGTTCCTGTTCATTATGTTATTATTCACCTTTACAACCTGGCCTTTGATTTTCACCTTCTCGTTTTTATACTTCTCTGCGTTCGAGAATAATTGTGCTATACTTATTCCTCCTTTAGCCGATTCAACGGAAATTGACGGTTTTTGAGCTACCGGTTTTCTCCCCGTATGTTGTGTGGAATGTGGATTCTGGCTGTTCATTTGCGGATTGGAAGAAGGCATATCTGAGTGGCCTTCGTGCATTTGACTCCCGGTTTTGCTAATTTTATCAATAAATAGAATAGACCCGAAGGTGCGATCCAGCGCTTTACTGTAAAAATCTTTCATCTCCAAAGCTTCGGAATAAAAGAAGGTATTGCCTTCCTGAATATCCTGTTTTGCAATGGCGACCCAATAGTCCTTTTCTGATTCATTTACCTCGAGATAGGTATAGGCCGGCGTTTCTATTACTTTTTTTACCGTTACAAAATGCATGATTTCGCTTTCAATCTTGTTGCCTTCTGTTTCAGTCGTATGTTCTTTTTGTTGATTGTTACATGAAACCGTCAGTACCAACAAACTCAAAATCCCCACAAATAACCTCATAATACATTCTTTAGTGTTTAAAACTTAAAATCTTTGTGCAATATTTATAAAAAAAAGATGATATATACCTTTCTTTTCAAAGTCGCCTTCGTAGCTCAATGAAAACGATAATTTTTTATTGATACGCCAGTTGGCATCAATTTGCCCGATGTATTGGGTCATATTTTGATCCGTTAACGGGTAATCGTATTCAACGTAGCGTAAATTAAGGTTTGAATATATTTTGTTTTTGAAAAAACTTTTGGAAATTCTAACCCCGCCAATTTTTCCGTTAAGATATGCGGTCTGTAAATAACTAGCCGAGAAATTAACAGAAGCATTAATCCAGGGAAATTTGGTAAATCCATAGTATCCGCGAATATTTTGCATTGGCTTGTCGTCTCCGTTTTTTTTACGGTAGCTATAACTTAAGCCCGTGTACATGCTATTCCCCGGGCGATAATTAACACGTGTTTGAAAGCCCTGCCTCATGGCATCTTCAAGTAAACGATCAAGATAGTTTTTAAAAGTCTCGTAATAAATGATGTTTTTTCGAGCATCGTACGATGTATAAATTGATAATTTTTTAAATGGACGAAATCGTAGAGAAAGATACAAGCTGGTGAGACTTGCTTCATTCGTAGGCTGGTCATTCTTCATACTGTACAAATCCAATTCACATGAAGCGTAAGCGTAAACGTTCTTCAATAAATTGTTTGAGTGTTGAAAATATAAAAACCTGCGGTCTGTGTTGCCGTTATTTCTTTGTTCCATAAATGCAACAGTATTTCTAATATTCCCTTGGTTAAAGTCTCTATTGTAACCAACGTATGCACCAGATTCAAACAAATCAGCATTAAAGCTGTAATCGCTGTAATCGGGACGAAAACCGCTTACGGCCCCAAATATGAAATCACCCGTCGTATTTTGAATTTGCAATCCATCTATGGCTCCAATTCCCGACAGGTTATGATTAATTTTTCTGCCTAACCAGATATTCCATGAATCGGACGGCCTAATTTTGGCGGCCAAACTGTAAATTTTTAGTGCATTGAAAATATTATCATTGACATCCTGCCATTCGCCGGCCTTATGAGTAAAGGCAATATAGGTTTCGCCGCTAAGAATATCCTCTTTGGTATCGCCGGCAGAAGCCGATATTCTATAACGAAAACGTTGTGTGCTGTTATTGGTGACATCTGAAAAAGATGAATATGAGGAAAGGGAGATTTTACCTTTTAAAACATCCTTATTTTCATCATTAGAATCGGGCTTCTTTTGAGGTTCTGTATCTTCTTTCTCTATAATTGTATCGGTATCTGGTTTGCTTTCAATAGTTTCGGAACGCTCTTTCGTGTTATTGTCAATAAACAGGAAGATATTTTGATCTACTGACGCTTTTACCGAATTCAATGGAGCCCCCATACAAGAAATGGAAGAGAAGGCATCAACAATAAACAGTGCTTTTTTATTAGCGCCTGACATTGACCATACTGTATCCCCTTTTTGAATTCCATCGGTACTATTAAATTTCGCGTATATTCTGGCACTTGAAATATAAGAAACCCTTCCTTCTCTCCGTATCCTGTTCTGACCGGAAATGCTCGTAAAAAGGAAAAATATGCTAATTATAGAAAATAGTATTCTCATTATTTCAAAGTTTAGTCTTCTCTTCCATTTGGGTGACAAGATAAGCAAGAAGCACTGTTGTAAGCGTATCCGCTTACGTCATCGTGTTCAGAGTTCATTTCTGATTGATTGTGTTCATGGCAATCGATGCAGCTGAACAGGGCAAAATTATTGGTTTGTGTATGGCAATCGCTGCATGAATTCCATTCTCCACGGTGTTCTCCCGAATAAATGGGAAAATACTGGCTATCGTGATCAAAAGTTGCAGGCTCCCAACTGCTTTGAGAATGGCATGATTCGCATTCGACAGGAAAACCAGCAGCCTGATGGTCAGGATTCACTGAATTGTTATACTCAGAATCATGGCACTCATAACAGGTGTTTGCCGTGTTGTTATAATCCCCGTTATGGCAGACTGCGCAATTGTTTCGTATTGAAGCGTGTGCGCCTGTCAGGGCATAATAATCATCATGGATATTGAATGTTGCCGGTTGCCAGTCGGGGTTTGTAGTGTGGCATTCTTCACAGCTTACAGGAATTCCCAGTGTTTGGTGATTTGGATTCGCGCTTTGATTAAAATCATCGTTGTGACATGCGTTGCATTCGGGACTGGTGTTCTCTAAAGAACCTATATGACATTCGGAGCACTGGTTAATCTGAGCATGTCCGCCGCTAAGTTCAAAACCGGTTGTTGCGTGGTTGAACTGCGAAGGCGACCACCCGCT
>JAQIDF010000413.1 GCA_027858145.1 Prolixibacteraceae bacterium
GGATTCTCAAAATTTGAAAAAGTTTAAAAAATTGGTCGAGATATATCGAGATGATATTGTTCGAAAATGGGTGGATTTCTTTGTTTATAATAAAACAATAGAATCAGAACGTATAACAAAAAAACTTTGAGCCATGGTAATATCAATTGATAAAGCGGATTATAAAGGAGAATATGTGATTAACCTTCGATTTTCGGATGGTGTTGAAAGAAGCATTGATTTCGGAAACTTCTTAATGAATGCTAAAAATCCAATGACTAGAAAGTACTTAAATAAAGAACTATTTAAAACATTCACGATAGATTATGGTGATTTAATTTGGAATGATTACGAAATGTGTTTTCCAATCTGGGATTTACATGAAGGGAAAATCTAAACGCCCTATAACAATGTGTTAAAAGAAATCATCGCAACGCACTAGCGCATTGAACTTACATTGTGCAAATCAGGAAGAGTAGGGTTCGCTTTTCTGGTTCACTTCTGTTATAGCCATGTTAAATTTCTTTGATTGTGTGAAGAAGAATAAATTGTTTTATATTTTGGAAAGCTTATTTTTAAGGGAAACTAATTATTCAAAATTATGCAAATAAGAAATTTATTATTAGTAGTTGTGTTATTGTGTACAGTTGCTGTTATTAAAGCACAGGAACCAACAAAATGGAGGGGAGAACAACAAAATGGTGTTTATCCTGATAAAAATTTATTAGAAACATGGCCGGAAAGTGGCCCTGAAGTTATTTGGCATTATGAAGGACTGGGTGAAGGCCACTCATCTCCTGTTATTGTTGGTGATAAAATCTACTTGTCGAGTATGATTGACAGTACCGGTTATATTTTTGTGCTGGATATGCAAGGTAGCTTGCTGCAAAAATACCCCTATGGCGAAGAATTTTTTGAAAGTTATCCCGGAGCTCGTTCTACACCGGTTGTTGATGGCGACTGGCTCTATATCATGAGTGGTAAAGGTGTTGTGTATGCTATGAATGCTGCTACCGGAGACATAAAATGGGAAAAGGATTTATTCAAAGAATTTGATGGCAAAAATATTAACTGGGGAGTTACCGAGACTTTAAAACTCGACGGAGACAAACTTTTCTGTTCTCCGGGGGGCGATGATTACAACGTAATTGCACTTGACCGAAATAATGGTGAGCTGATCTGGAAAAATAAGGGGCTGGGTGAATTATCGGCTTATTGTACTCCGCTTATCGTTGACTTACCTGAACGAAAATTACTGGTAACCATGATGGCAAGCCATATTCTGGGAATTGATGCTGAAGACGGAGAGCTGTTATGGAGCTACGAACAAACCAACCGTTGGAGCGTTCATGCCAATACTCCGGTTTATTATGACGGCGGATTAGTCTGTACAAGTGGATATGGGCAGGGAACTGTTAAGTTAAACCTATCGGATGATGGAAGTTCTGTTGAAAAAGATTGGCATAACGAAGATCTTGATTCCAGGATGGGCGGAGTCGTTATACTTGATGGATATGTTTATGCTTCAGGTGACAATTCGCGTAAATGGCAATGTGTTGACTTTGAAACCGGAGAAGAAAAATGGTCGACCCGCGAACTGGGTGGACGCGGGGTAGTGATAACTGCAGATGATAAGCTTTTCTTATATAGCGACAGGGGCGATCTGGCAATGGTGAAAGCAACACATGAAGAGTTTAAGATATTGGGGCAAACAAAAGTGGAGTACGGAACAGCACAGCATTGGTCGCATCCGGTAATTCACAACGGAATGCTCTACTTACGCCATGGTAATGCTTTAATTGCTTATAAAATAAAATAGATTTTTATAGTTTGCTTCAAGTTGATGTAAAACAGTAATTTCAAAGTTGATAACACATGGGGAAAAGGGGAATTGTCTTTCTTATTGTATTTTTTGCAGTTTCTGTCCTGTACGCACAAAAAACAGAATGGAGAGGGCAAAATGGCACTGGTATTTATAAAGATACTTTGTTGATGAAAGAATGGCCTGAAAACGGACCAGCGTTATTATTCACTGTTGCCGGAATTGGGGATGGCTGGGGTGGCTCTGTATTCGATGGTGATTCGTATTATGTGGCCGGCAAAAAAGATACGTTGGATTTTCTAACAAAAGTAGATTCGCAAGGGAATATAGTGTGGCAAAAACCATTTGGGCCATCATGGGTGAAAAGCTTTCCAAATGCGAGAACAACACCTGTTGTTGAAAATGGCAGGCTTTATGCCATATCGGGGTCAGGAACTCTTGTTTGTTTAAATAAAAACTCGGGCGATGAAATGTGGAAGGTTGATGTTGATAAGAAATTTAAAGCAAAATGGCACAAATGGGGAGTAGCCGAAACTCCATTGGTTTTTAAAAATATGGTTATCTCTGTGCCTGGTGGCGATTATACAACGATGGTAGCTTTAGATAAGCTAACGGGTGAAACGTTATGGAAAACCGAAAGTCTGGGAAATGAGCGTAGTTATGTTTCACCTGTTGTTTATACGATTAATAACAAAGATTATCTTTTAGGAATGACAACCCATCACCTTTTTGCCGTTGATCCGGAAAATGGTGATATTAAATGGAAATATGCCTTTGCTGAAAAAATAGCACAATTACAAAATAAAAAGAACAGCGGATTTATTAATGCAAACTCTCCTTTATCGAAAGGCAACCGTATTCTCGTATCGCAAGGATATGATAGTGGGTCGATTATGCTTGA